>NZ_JBSVXS010000032.1:0-51625 GCF_054070155.1 Pseudomonas sp. SDT291_1_S447 | reverse complement strand
GTTTCGGGTTGTTAATGGGATTTGTGTCAGGCATCAGTCCAGTGTGGGAGCGAGCTTGCTCGCGAAGGCGGTGTAACAGCCACCACAAGGGCCGGAACCAACAGAATTGATAAAGGTGCTTTATGACCACAGCCAATATTTACCAACAACGCCCGACCACCGGCGCCAAGGCCGAGTCGTCGCTGCACCATGCCGACCTCGCCAGCCTGGTCGGCAAGGGCCGCAAGAACGCCGGCGTGATCGTGCGGGAAAAGAAACTCCTCGGTCACCTGACCATTCGTGGCGATGGCCACGATGCCGCGTTCGCCGCTGGCGTACACAAAGCCTTGGGCATTGAACTGCCTGGCGCTCTGAGCGTCATCGTCAAAGGTGAAACCAGCCTGCAATGGATGGGCCCGGATGAGTGGCTGCTGATCGTGCCAAGCGGTGAAGAATTCGCCGCCGAACAGAAACTGCGCGAAGCGCTGGGTGATCTGCACATCGCGATCGTCAACGTCAGCGGCGGCCAGCAAGTGCTCGAACTGAGCGGGCCGAACGTGCGTCAGGTGCTGATGAAGTCGACCAGTTATGACGTGCATCCGAATAATTTTCCGGTGGGTAAAGCGGTCGGCACGGTGTTCGCCAAATCGCAGTTGATGATTCGCCATACCGCTGAAGACACTTGGGAACTGCTGATTCGTCGTAGCTTTTCGGATTACTGGTGGTTGTGGTTGCAGGATGCTTCGGCTGAGTACGGGTTGAGCGTTCAGGCCTGAAGATCAAAAGCCACCCCCTCACCCCAGCCCTCTCCCCCAGGGGGGAGAGGGGGAAAGGGAGCAGATTTGTGTGTTTTTCGAGCCTGAGTTCGCCGCGATATTTCAGGTCGGCGTAGCTCGAAACAACACCTCGGTCAGTCCCCTCTACCTCCGGGAGAGGGCTAGGGTGAGGGGAAAAAATCCCCCTGACACCCCGCACAAAGAACAGGAGTCACCGCACCATGAGCCGCGCCCCAGACACATGGATTCTGACCGCCGACTGCCCCAGCGTCCTCGGCACCGTGGACGCGGTCACGCGTTTTCTGTTCGAGCAGGACTGCTACGTCACCGAGCACCACTCGTTCGATGACCGCCTCTCCGGGCGCTTTTTCATTCGCGTGGAATTCCGCCAGCCCGACGGTTTTGACGAACAAGCCTTCCGCGCAGGCCTAGCCGAGCGCGGCCAGGCCTTCGGCATGATCTTCGAGCTGACTGCGCCGAACTACCGGCCAAAAGTGGTGATCATGGTCTCCAAGGCCGATCACTGCCTCAACGATTTGCTCTACCGCCAGCGCATCGGCCAGTTGTCGATGGACGTCGCGGCAGTGGTCTCCAACCACCCGGATCTGAAACCGCTGGCCGACTGGCACCAGATTCCCTACTACCATTTCCCCCTCGACCCCAACGACAAACCGTCGCAGGAGCGTCAGGTGTGGCAGGTGATCGAAGAGTCCGGCGCCGAATTGGTGATCCTCGCCCGCTACATGCAGGTGCTGTCGCCGGAGCTGTGCCGCAAGCTCGATGGCAAAGCGATCAACATTCATCATTCGCTGCTGCCGGGCTTCAAGGGCGCCAAGCCGTATCACCAGGCTTACAACAAAGGCGTGAAGCTGGTCGGCGCGACGGCGCATTACATCAACAACGACCTCGACGAAGGGCCGATCATTGCCCAAGGCGTCGAGGCGGTGGATCACAGTCATTACCCCGAGGATCTGATTGCCAAGGGGCGCGATATTGAGGGCCTGACGCTGGCGCGGGCGGTTGGGTATCACATTGAGCGGAGGGTGTTTCTCAACGCCAATCGCACGGTCGTTCTTTAGATAGCTATCGCGAGCAAGCTCGCTCCCACAGGGGTAAGCATTCCAATGTGGGAGCGAGCTTGCTCGCGAAGAGGCCATAACAGGCAACACATAAACAGCATCTGTACCCGAGCATTCAACGCGCTGCCTGCCTGGGCAACGCGGTTCCATAAAAACAACAGCGAGGTGAAAGCATGTCTGGCAATCGTGGTGTGGTGTATCTCGGCGCTGGCAAGGTCGAAGTACAGAAAATCGACTATCCGAAAATGCAGGACCCGCGCGGTCGCAAGATCGAGCACGGGGTCATTCTCAAAGTGGTTTCCACCAACATTTGCGGCTCCGACCAACACATGGTGCGCGGCCGTACTACGGCGCAAACCGGTCTGGTGCTGGGCCACGAGATCACCGGCGAGGTGATCGAAAAAGGCTCCGACGTCGAAAACCTGAAAATCGGTGACCTGGTTTCCGTACCGTTCAACGTGGCTTGCGGGCGCTGCCGTTCCTGCAAAGAGCAACACACCGGCGTCTGCCTGACCGTCAACCCGGCCCGTGCCGGCGGCGCATACGGCTACGTCGACATGGGCGACTGGACCGGTGGCCAAGCGGAATACGTGCTGGTGCCGTACGCCGACTTCAACTTGCTGAAACTGCCGGACCGCGACAAGGCCATGGAGAAAATCCGCGACCTGACCTGCCTCTCCGACATCCTCCCAACCGGCTACCACGGCGCCGTCACTGCCGGCGTTGGTCCGGGCAGCACCGTTTACATTGCGGGCGCCGGCCCGGTCGGTCTGGCCGCTGCCGCTTCCGCACGTTTGCTCGGTGCTGCGGTGGTGATCGTCGGCGACGTCAACACCATCCGCTTGGCTCACGCCAAATCCCAGGGTTTTGAAATCGTCGACCTGTCCAAGGACACGCCGCTGCACGAACAGATCGCCGCACTGCTCGGCGAGCCGGAAGTGGATTGCGCGGTGGACTGCGTCGGCTTCGAAGCACGCGGCCACGGCCACGACGGCGTGAAAGCCGAAGCGCCGGCCACCGTGCTCAACTCACTGATGGGCGTGGTGCGTGTGGCCGGCAAGATCGGTATCCCGGGCCTGTACGTCACCGAAGATCCGGGCGCCGTCGACGCCGCTGCGAAAATGGGCAGCCTGAGCATTCGCTTCGGTCTGGGCTGGGCCAAGTCGCACAGCTTCCACACCGGCCAGACCCCAGTGATGAAGTACAACCGCCAACTGATGCAGGCGATCATGTGGGATCGCATCAACATCGCCGAAGTGGTGGGCGTGCAGGTGATCAGTCTGGATCAGGCGCCGGAAGGTTACGGCGAGTTCGATGCGGGTGTGCCGAAGAAGTTTGTGATTGATCCGCATAAGTTGTTTAGTGCGGCGTAAGGTTTTACGCAATAGAAAACGGCGCCATTGAGGCGCCGTTTTTCATGGGGCGGGAATTTCCTTCCGCTTTTACTCAATTTCAACTTCTTCTGCTTGCATTCCTTTCTGCCCTTTAGCAGCAATGTAACTAACGGATTGTCCTTCCTTCAAACTCTTGAACCCATCAGCCTTGATTGCTTTGAAATGAACGAAGAGGTCATCGCCGCCATTCTTCGGCGTGATGAAACCAAACCCCTTTTCATCGTTGAACCACTTGACCGTGCCACTCTCTCTACCTGCCATGTCTTTGCTTCCCGTTTCGATTGATTGGTGAAAACATTTACAAAACAACAGAAGAATGAGGATGTTTGAGAAAGTCCTCGTCCTGAGCCAGTTTTATATCGACTGCGTAATATTGACTGTTATCGCCCCGCACAAGGTCATAAGTAACCTTCTGCCCCGCTTTGATGTGTTTGATGATCGGATCGTCCGGGCTGATGCAAAAGATGATCGGCGGGACATCTGATTCGAGCAGTTGATCGCGCGGACTGAGTTGCTTCTCCATCACTGTATCTCCCGTTGAATGACCGTTAATTGCACCTCGCTTTCTTCGAACAATTGACACGCCAGCAGCTTATTCCAGCCTGGATCGCTAGACACCTGTCAGATGTGACAGGTGTCTAGTTCTTTTTGAAATATTGATTTGCATAACAAGCAATTAACGACCTAAAAAAGACCGCAGCCTTCTGTAGCTTCGCGGGTACAAGGTCTTGCGGGGAGATCAGCCTCGATCAGGCGCCGGAAGGGTACGGCGAGTTCGATGCGGGTGTGCCGAAGAAGTTCGTGATTGATCCGCATAAGTTGTTCAGTGCGGCGTAAGGCTTAAGCGCAATATAAAACGGCTCCCTCAGGGGCGCTGTTTTTTGTTGGAAGACAAGGTCAAAAGCGACCCTCACCCCAGCCCTCTCCCGGAGGGAGAGGGGGCCGACCGAGGTGTCTTGCGTCGTACATCGACCTGAAAGATCGAGTCGACTATGGATTCAACGCAAGTCTTTCACGTCGGCGTATTACGTCAATATCCCACGGTCAGTCCCCTCTCCCTCTGGGAGAGGGTTAGGGTGAGGGGCTTTGCTTTACAGCGTCGCCAAGGCCCCTTGATATAGCACCGGACCTGTTGGCTGCCCGGTCGGCGAACCACCTTTAGGCTCAAGACTGACCGCCAGCGCAATCGGTTTACCGATCAAGGCTTTCTGCGCTTCGTTCAACTCAACCTTGCCTTTGCCCCCCGCCGGAATGATCCCAAGCGAGATCGGTTTGCCGTCAGCAGGAATCGCCCACAATTCCAGGCTGCGATCCGCATCAACGGCCGCCAATGTCAGCGGCTCGACTTGCAGATAATCCGCATGCGCCTCGACCTTCAGCGCCGGTTGCGCATCGGCGGTCAGCAGGGTGGCGCGGTAGCGGGCGTCGTCACGGTTATACAGCGAGCCGAGGAACACCAGCACGGCGATGGAACAGATGGCTGCCGTGAGTCGTAGCCAGTTCCAGAATGGTCGTTTCTCAGGGACATGCAGCACCTGCGGTTCGATTCGCGCGGTGATGCCTTGCCAGACGCGGTCGGGCACTGGATGGTCGGGCAGGGATTCGGTGAGATTCACCAGTGCTTCCTGCCATTGCGCCACTTCAGCTCGCAACACAGCGTCGTCCAGCAGCAATTGTTCAAACCGCCGCCGCGCTGGCGCAGACATCAGGCCGATAGCGTAATCGGCAGCCAGGGCGCGGCGCAGGGTAGGGGTCTGGTAATTCATGATTCAAGGCACCGACGCAGACGTTCCATGCCACGGCGGATCCACGATTTCACCGTGCCCAGTGGCGTGGCCAGGTGTTTGGCGAGTTCCGTGCACGACAATCCCTGGAAGTAGGCCACGGTGATCGATTGGCGCTGCATGCTTTCAAGGCTGTCCAGACAGCGGTTCAACGTCTGAGCCTCGCGGGCGCTGTTCAACTGATCATGCGCTGAAGGACTTTCGTCCGGCAGGGCGTCCTGTTCGAGATCGGTCAGTGGCCGGTCCCGGTGTTTGCGCAATTGATCGATGGCTTGATTGCGGGTGATGTTGATCATCCACGTCAACGGTGCCGACAAATGCGCTTCGTAGCGCGAGGCGTTGTTCCAGATGCGCACGAAACTTTCCTGCAGCACTTCCTCGGCCAGATCAGTGCGGCCCATAAAACGTAGAGCCACGCCATGCAGACGCGGGCCGACGCTACGATAGAGCGTTTCGAAGGCGCGACGATCACCCAGTGAACACTGGGCCAACAACTGTCGCAGCTGATCGGTGTCGGCGATGGAAATGACGACTCTCCAGGCAAAGGTCGGGCGACGAGGGCTGGGCTCGGACTGTTCACAGGCTAGTTCAGCGACAGCGGTTGTGCCATTCATCGCGAGGGTGTCCGGGATTTCACGTTTTATATACGCAGGCCGGATGAAAATGGATGTGCCGCGCCGGAACATGCCGGCGGATACCCGGTCAAACCGGCAGTTTTACTGCCCGTTCAGCGGGTGGTTTTTACAGCGCAAGAGGATGTCTGAATGAAGATTTCACGCGGTTTTGCCTTGGCATCGCTCCTGACCCTGGCCGCCGGGCCGGTGTTTGCCGGTTTCAGTCTTAATGACGTCGCTGGTGCGGTTTCGGGGATGCAGGGCGGTGAAAAAGCGGCCGCTGCGGCGCCGACCTCGGAAACCGCCGGTTTGCTCAGTGCCCTCAGTGCGCTGGATGTCACGCCGGAGCAAGCCGTTGGCGGTACTAGCGCGATGCTCGGGCTGGCGAAGAATCAGTTGAACAGTACCGATTATTCGCAGTTGGCCAAAGAAGTGCCGGGCATCGACAAGTTGTCAGGCGGCAGTGGCAATCTGGCGGCGTTGGGGGCTCTGCTCGGTTCGTCCGGCAAGTCCGCCGGGCTTGAGAATGCGCTGGGCAACGTCAAGGACACCAATGACCTGAACAATGCCTTCAGCGCATTGGGCATGGACAGCGGCATGATCGGCCAGTTTGCCCCTGTGCTGTTGCAATACCTCGGTCAGCAGGGCGTCGGCGGTTCGCTGCTGAGCAGCCTGGGCAGCATCTGGGGCACCGGCACCGGTAGCTGATTCAGCCGCGCAGTTCGGCGATGCGCTGATCTTTCTCGCTCCAGAGCTGGTTGACCCAGCTCTGGACCGTCTGGCGAAACGCCGGATCATTCTCGTAATCGCCTTGCCATAGCGCCGGGTCGAGTTCGCGGGTCTTGATGTCGATGATCACGCGCGGCACGTTGCCGCTGATCAAATCCCAGAAACCCGGAATGTTCGCCTGTGGATAAACCACGGTGACGTCGAGAATCGCATCCAACTGTTCACCCATCGCCGCCAATACAAACGCCACGCCGCCAGCCTTTGGCTTGAGCAGGTGGTTGAACGGTGATTGCTGCTGCGCGCTTTTCGCGGCGGTGTAGCGCGTGCCTTCCAGATAATTGACCACGGTCACCGGCTGACGCTTGAACAGCTCGCAGGCCTGCTTGGTGATTTCCAGATCCTTGCCGGCCAGTTCCGGGTGCTTGGCCAGAAAGGCCTTGGTGTAGCGCTTCATGAACGGGTAATCCAGCGCCCACCACGCCAGCCCCAGAAACGGTACCCAGATCAGTTCTTTCTTGAGGAAGAACTTGAAGAATGGCGTGCGCCGGTTGAGCGTCTGGATCAACGCCGGAATATCCACCCACGACTGGTGGTTGCTGACCACCAGATACGAGGTGTCGCCGCGCAAATCTTCGCCACCGCGAATGTCCCATTGGGTGGGGATGCACAGGCGGAAAATCAGCTTGTCGATCTCGGCCCAGGTCTCGGCGATCCACATCACCGCGCCCGACGCGTAATCGCGCCAGCGGCCTGGTGCGATCAGTTTGAGCAGGGCGAAGACCAGCAACGGCCCGATCAGGATCAGGGTGTTGAGCAACAGCAGCAGGGTGACGAAACAGCCGGTGAGCAGGCGGCGCATAAGCAACTCTTTGCAAACGGATGGGCGCGCCATGATAAGCAGCTTCGCGCGGCAGGCCAAATCGCTGGTGACGAATGTTTCACTTTTGGGCCGGTATGCTTTGCTCAGCGTTGTGTTGAATGTGCTGGCCTCTTCGCGAGCAGGCTCGCTCCCACACTGGATTCAGGTGTATTGAAAATGTGTGCTCAACACAAAACCCTGTGGGAGCGAGCCTGCTCGCGAAAGCGATTTCAAGGCGAACGAATGACTCAATGGGTGTCTAAAATCCCAGTCTGCCGCCCTCATTTTCCAAGGAAGCCCCTTACGTGAAATCCCTCCTTGCACTGTTTGCCCTCGTCGCCCTGCCGGTCATGGCCGCCGAGCCGACCCTGTACGGGCGCTATGAATACATTGCGCTGCCGGAAATCGGCGGTGAAGTGCTCAAGGCCAAGATGGACACCGGCGCACTGACCGCCTCGCTGTCGGCCAAGGACATCGAAACCTTCACCCGCGATGGCGACGAATGGGTGCGTTTCCGCCTCGCCACCAAGGACGCCAGCAACAAGGTCTACGAACACAAGGTCGCGCGGATCAGCAAGATCAAGAGCCGTTCGGATGAAGAGGACGAGGGCGAAAGCACCGAAGTCGCCAAGCGCCCGGTGGTCGATCTGGAGCTGTGTCTGGGCAACGTCAAGCGTACCGTTGAGGTCAACCTGACCGATCGCAGCAACTTCAACTATCCGCTGCTGATCGGTGCCAAGGCCTTGCGCGAATTTGGCGCTGCGGTAAACCCGGCGCGGCGCTTCACGGCCGACAAGCCGGACTGCTGAACCAAGTGGTCTCATTGACGTAACGTCAGGCTTGGGGCACCGTTCGCGCACTTAACCCACGGGCTCGGACGCCATGCCTCATATCCTGATTGTCGAAGACGAAGCGGCGATTGCCGACACGCTGATTTTTGCATTGCAGGGCGAGGGCTTCACCACCACGTGGCTGAGCCTCGGCGCGGCGGCGCTGGAGCATCAGCGGCAGACCCCGGCCGATCTGATCATCCTCGACATTGGCCTGCCGGACATCAGCGGTTTCGAGACCTGCAAGCAACTGCGGCGCTTCAGCGAGGTGCCGGTGCTGTTCCTTAGCGCCCGCGATGCCGAGATTGATCGCGTGGTGGGTCTGGAAATTGGTGCCGACGATTATGTGGTCAAGCCGTTCAGCCCGCGTGAAGTCGCGGCGCGAGTGAAGGCAATCCTTAAACGCATGGCGCCGCGTCCTGCGATTGAAGCCACTTCAGCGCTATTTAGAATCGATCCGGAGCGGATTCAAATCATTTATCGCGGCCAGACGTTGGCCCTGACCCGCCACGAATTCCGCCTGCTGCAATGCCTGCTCGAACAACCCGAGCGGGTGTTCAGTCGCGAACAACTGCTTGACGCGCTGGGCGTAGCGGCCGACGCCGGTTATGAACGCAGCATCGACAGCCATATCAAAAGCGTGCGCGCCAAATTGCGTCTGGTGCGCGCCGACGCCGAGCCGATCCAGACCCATCGTGGCCTCGGTTACAGCTACAGCCCGGGGCACAGTTGATGTCTTTGGGGCTGCGGATCTTTCTGGTGTATGTGCTGTTTGTCGGCCTCACCGGGTATTTCGTGCTCAACACGGTGATGGAAGAAATCCGCCCCGGCGTGCGTCAGTCCACCGAAGAAACCTTGGTCGATACTGCCAACCTGATGGCGGAGATCCTCCGTGACGATTTCAAGGCTGGCACCCTCAGCGAGAACCGCTGGCCGGAGTTGCTGCGCGCCTATGGCGAGCGTCAGCCGCAAGCGACGATCTGGGGTTTGCCAAAAAATCAGGTCAACCATCGTATCTACGTGACTGATGCCAAGGGCATTGTGGTGCTCGATTCCAGTGGTGTCGCGGTCGGTCAGGATTACTCGCGCTGGAACGACGTCTACCTGACCTTGCGCGGTGAATATGGCGCGCGTTCGAGCCGCAGCGATGCGGATGACGCGAGTTCGTCGGTGATGCACGTCGGCGCGCCAATCCGTGACAACGGCCAGATCATCGGCGTGGTCACCGTGGCCAAACCCAACAGCTCTTTACAGCCTTACGTGGATCGCACCGAACGGCGCTTGCTGTTTTACGGCGCCGGATTGATCGGCCTCGGTCTGCTGTTCGGTGCTTTGTTGTCATGGTGGTTGAGCCGTGCGCTGCACCGGTTGACCGGTTATGCCCAGGCCGTGAGCGAAGGGCGGCGGGTGGAAGTGCCGCATTACCGAGGCGGTGAGCTGGAGCAACTGGCCACAGCGGTCGAGCAGATGCGCACACAACTGGAAGGCAAGGCTTACGTCGAACGCTACGTGCACACGCTGACACATGAACTGAAAAGTCCGCTGGCGGCGATTCGTGGCGCGGCGGAGTTGCTGCAAGGCGACATGCCGCCGGTTCAGCGCCTGCGCTTTGTCGGTAACATCGACAGCGAAAGTGCGCGGATGCAGCAGTTGATCGAACGCTTGCTGAATCTGGCGCAGGTGGAACAACGTCAGGGCCTTGAAGAGCGGGTCGCCGTGCCGTTGGCGGCGCTGGTTGATCAGTTGTTGCAGGGACAGGCAGCGCGGATTGAAGGCAAACAGTTGCGCATCGAACAGGCGATTGCGGCGGATCTGCTGTTGATTGGCGAGCCGTTTCTGTTGCGTCAGGCGTTGGGTAATTTGCTGGAGAATGCGCTGGATTTCACCCCGGTTGAGGGGGGGCTGCGCTTCAGTGCCGAGCGTCGGGATGAGCAGATTGAACTGCGTCTGTTCAATGAAACCGCGCCGATTCCCGATTACGCCTTGCCGCGTTTGACCGAGCGCTTCTACTCATTGCCGCGACCGGACAGTGGGCGGAAAAGCACGGGGCTGGGGCTTAACTTCGTTGAAGAGGTGGTCAAGTTGCATGGCGGGTCGATGCAGATTCGTAATGTCGAAAGTGGTGTTGAGGTGACATTGCGCTTGTCTTGATACCGAGTTGCGGCCATCGCGAGCAGGCTCACTCCTACAGGGGAACGCATTCCAAATGTAGGAGTGAGCCTGCTCGCGATAGGGCCGGTGAAGTCTCCACACAATCTCCACAATCCCCCCACAAAACCCCCACACCCGATCACCAGACTCCCCCCATCCAAACAGGGAGAGTCCCATGAACAAGAATCTGACCATCAAGCTCGGCGCCATCGCCGTGCTGATCCTGCTGTTGCTGATACCTTTATTGATGATCGATGGCGTCATCGACGACCGCCAACAGTTGCGCGACGGCGTGCTCGAAGACATCGCCCGCAGTTCCAGCTACAGCCAGCAACTGAGCGGCCCGGTGATGGTGGTGCCGTATCGCAAAGTGATTCACAACTGGAAGACCAACGACAAGACCAACCAGCGCTACGACGAACCGAGCGAAGAGCGTGGTCGTTTGTACTTCCTGCCGGAGCGTTTCGAACTCGACGGCCAGGTGCAAACCGAACTGCGTGCACGGGGTATTTATGAAGCGCGGCTGTTCCACGCCGACAACCGTATCAATGGCCATTTCTCATTGCCTGCACAGTTGGGCATCAAGGAAGACTTCAGCGACTACCAGTTCGATGCACCGTTTCTCGCGGTAGGTATCAGCGACATTCGCGGTATCGAAAATGCGCTGAAACTGGAACTTGACGGTCAGCGTCTGGACTTCGTGCCGGGCACCCAGGTCGGCTGGCTCGGCGAGGGTGTACGAGTGTCGCTGCCGTTGCTCGACACCAGCAAAACCACGGAACTGAGCTTCGGTTTCGATCTGCGGCTGCAAGGCACTGGTTCATTGCAGGTGCTGCCTGTGGGCAAGAGCAGCAGCGTCAGCCTCACTGCGAATTGGCCGCATCCAAGTTTCATCGGCAATTTCCTGCCGGCCAAACGTGAGATCAACGATCAGGGTTTCAGCGCCGATTGGCAGACCACGTTCTTCTCCACCAACCTGCAAGACGCCATGAGCCGTTGCGTGAGCAGCAATGATTGCGAGGCGTTCAACGGTCGCAGCTTTGGCGTGAGCTTCATCGACCCGGTGGATCAGTACCTGAAGAGTGACCGGGCGATCAAATACGCGTTGCTGTTCATCGTCCTCACGTTCGCCGGTTTCTTCCTGTTCGAAGTGCTGAAAAGTCTGGCCGTGCACCCGGTGCAATACGCGTTGGTCGGTGTGGCGCTGGCGTTCTTTTATCTGTTGTTGCTGTCGCTGTCGGAACACATCGGCTTCGCCCTGGCATATCTGTTGTCGGCCAGCGGTTGTGTGTTGTTGATCGGGTTTTACGTCTGCCACGTGCTGCGCAGTGTGCGCCACGGTTTGAGTTTTTCGGCAGGGCTGGCGGCTTTGTATGGCCTGCTCTATGGCTTGCTGAGCGCTGAGGATTACGCGTTGTTGATGGGCTCGTTGCTGCTGTTCGGTCTGCTCGGTGTGTTCATGGTGCTGACGCGCAAACTGGATTGGTACGGGATCGGGCAGAAACCGGCGAAGCCGTTGGAGTTTGATGTGGGGGCGATGCAATGAGCCGGTCGCTGGGATTGCGTGAGGATCAGTGCTGGAAGGATGAGTTGGTGACGCGGATTATCGGTTTTTTGCCTGTGGAACCGAGGTGGTGCATTCGCGAGCAGGCTCGCTCCCACAGGATTGGTGTTGGCACAGAGATGTCTGCCATACCCAAAAACAATGTGGGAGCGAGCCTGCTCGCGAAGAGGCCGGAACAGGCGCCGCCGATTTAAGGCTTGGGCATCGTGGCGATCATGGAAGGTCGCTGACTCACTTCAAAAAACCAGTTGGCCAGTTGCGGGTTGGCCTCACGCCAGCCCAGATCCGGGAAGCGCAGATCGAGGTAACCCAGCGCACAGGCCACGCTGATGGCGGCCACGTCGAAATGGCTGGTCAGCTCGGCAATCGCATCCTTTTCCAACACAGATAGGGCGCGGCGGATCTTGTCGCGCTGAGCCTCGAGCCATTCTTCCCAGTGCTTTTCCGGAGCACGCAGGACCATTTCATAACGCACCATCACCGAGGCATCCATGATCCCGTCAGCCATCGAGGCCAGGGTCAGACGCCGCCAGCGCGCCGCGCCTTCGCGTGGGATCAGCGGGTTGCCAACGTGTTGTTGATCGAGGTATTCGAGAATGACACGGCTGTCATGGATGACATTGCCGTCGGCCAGACGCAGGGCGGGAATCTTGCCCAACGGGTTATCGGCATTGAGCTCGGCACTCGGGCTGACCGGGCTGAGCACGCAATCTTGCAAGGCAACGCGATCCTGCTGGCCGGTTTCGTGCAGCAACACCATCACTTTGCGCACGAACGGGGAGAGCGTGTTGTGGTACAGGGTCATGCTGGGGGCGGACATTGGCAGGGTCTCGATCAGAACGATGAGGGAGCAGCATAGCCTGTCAGTGCACGAGCTCAAGCCTTGCGCCGAACCAAATGTAGGCCTTCGCCTGCTCGCGATAGCGTAATAACATTCAACAACTATGTTGACTGACCCGCAGCCATCGCGAGCAGGCTCACTCCTACAAAGGTTTTTCAGCTTCGCTGCAGCAATCCTCGTATCGCCAGAAATGCCGGCACACCCAGTCCAACCCAGCTCAACGCATCCCAAATCCCATCCCCCAGCAATGCCGCAAACAACCCTGCCGCACTGAGCAACGCAATCACGATCGGCGTGCTGAACACCTTCCAGAAACTCGACTGACGCGGCTTCATGCAGACGCCTCCGCCGTTTCCAGCACAGGCTTCGCCGCTTTGCGCCGCACCACCCACAGATACACGCCGCTGCCGAGCACGATGATCGTCAGCACATCGAGGGTGGCCCAGAGAATCTTCATCGGCATGCCGCCGTAATCACCGAAGTGCAATGGCTGCGACATGCCCATGGCGTCCATGTACCACGGCCGTTCGGCCACCGCAGTGACCTGCAGCGTGGTTGCATCGATCAGCACTGGCGTCAGCAGATGCGAAGTCAGGTGCGTACCGCCCTTCATGAACACCGAGTAATGGTGCTCACTGGAAAAGCGTGTTCCGGGAAAGGCAATGAAGTCTGGTTTCATCTCCGGCGCAACTTCAGCAGCGATGTCGAGCAAACGTGTGGCCGGCGCCAGGTGCGTCAGCGGTGGCGCATCGCGGTACGGTTCGATCAGCGCAGTCAGTGCTTCATTGCGCCACGCCGCGATCAACAAGTCGGCGCAGGCGCTGATCACACCGGTCACGCCGACCACCAGCGCCCAGGTCAGGGTGACAACACCGATCAAGTTATGCAGGTCGAGCCAGCGCAGCCGTGTCGACTTGTCCTGACGCACCGTGCCGAACTTCAAACGGCGCATGAACGGCAGGTACAGCACCGTCCCGGATACGATGGCCACGACAAACAGCAGCCCCATGAACGCCAGCAGCAATTTGCCCGGCAGCCCGGCGAACATGTCGACATGCAGGCGCAGGATAAACAGCATCAAGCCGCCGTTGGCCGACGGGGTTTCCAGCGCTTCACCGGTACGTGCATCGAGCATGAAGGTGTGCGAGGAGTTCGGTTCGGTGCCGGCGGTTTTCGCCATGATCGCGAACGCCGCGTTCGGGTCTTCATCGTCATAGCCGAAATACTGCATGACTTCGCCCGGTCGATGTTTCTGCGCGGCATCGACCAGTTGCTGCAGATTGAGCTGCGGCGTGTCGGCCGGCATCTCCTGCAGCTCCGGCGCGTTGCCCAGCAAATGGTCGATTTCATGGCTGAAAATCAGTGGCAGACCGGTCAGTGCCAGCATCAGCAAAAACACGGTGCAGACCAGGCTGGTCCAGGTGTGCACGAACGACCAGCGGCGGATTGTTTTACTTTTCATTTCATGACCTTCAAAAACACCAAAGCCGTCCACGAGGGACGGCCAGGTAACAGGGCCTGTTTCAGCTCAATCGCTTACCACTTGTAAGTGGCGCTGGCGACGACACTGCGCGTGTCGCCGTAGTAGCAGTAGAAGCTGTCGCAGGTGGAAATGTATTCCTTGTCGAACAGGTTGGTCGCGTTGACGGCCAGCGACGCGCCTTTGAGGCTGTTGTCCAGACGACCGAGGTCGTAATGCACGCTCGCGTCGAACACGGTGTAGGCGTCAGCCTTGCCCAGCCAGGTGTTGGCCTTGTCGCCGTAGGTGTTGCCGGTGTAACGCACGCCACCGCCAATGCCGAAGCCGTCGAGGACGCCGGCGTGCCAGGTGTAATCGGTCCACAGCGACGCTTGCTGGTTCGGCATCAGTTGCAGGCGATTGCCCTTGTCGACGCCATTCTGCACTTCCGATTTGGCCAAGGTGTAGGCAGCGATGACTTTGAGGTTATCGGTCACATCGGAAACCGCTTCCAGCTCCAGGCCTTTGACTTTCACTTCGCCGGTCTGACTGGTGATCGACACGTTGTTGACGAAGGTGTTGACCGAAACGTTCTTCTGGGTGAGGTCATACACGGCGGCGGTCAGCAGGGTTTTGCTGCCCGGTGGCTGGTATTTGATGCCCAGTTCCCACTGCTTGCCTTCAGTCGGTTTGAGAGAACCGGTCGAGGTGGCGTCTGCGCCCGTGGTCGGCTGGAAGGATTCGGCGTACGACAGGTACGGCACGAAACCGTTATCGAACACGTAGCTGAGCGCGGCGTTGCCGCTGAAGGCCTTGTCGCGCTGGGTGTTGGTGGCATCACCCTTGTTGATGAATTTGGTGCTGGTGTGTACCCAGTCTTCACGGCCGCCGAGGGTCAGGCGCCACTGGTCGAGGGCCATCTGGTCCTGGATGTACAGGCCGGTCTGGTAGGTTTTCTGGTCGTAATCGTAAAACGCCGTCGAGCGCGCAGGACGCACGATCGGCTGACCGTAGATTGGCGTGATGACGTTGGTAGGCAGGCCATCACCGAAGATCGAGGTGTAGTTGGTGTTGCTGCGCTGGTGGTCCAGACCCAACAGCAGGGTGTGGCGGATGTCGCCGGTGGCGAAGTCGGCCTGGAAGTTGTTGTCGACGGCGAACTGGCTGATGTCTTCTTCGACGCTGGTGCTGGTGCGATTTACATTGCCCTGAGCATCGACTTGCGCGAACGGATAGGAACCCGGCGTCAGCGACTGGAACGACAGATCCGACTTGGTGTAGCGCAGGTTTTGCTTGAACTGCCAGACATCGTTCAGACGATGTTCGAAGGCATAGCCCAGCGCGTAGTAGGTGCGATCGTAATATTCCCAGTCCGGATCACCCAGATTCTTGTGGTGGGAGATATCGCCTAGCGGTGACTTGATCTTGGTGCCCTGCACCGGCAGGAACTGGCTGGTGATGCCGGTATCGTCGCGGGTGAACTGGCTCAGCAGGGTGAACTTGGTGTCATCGTCGATGTTCCAGGTCAGGCTCGGTGCGATGTTGTAGCGCTTGTTGTCGACGTGATCGACCTGCGTGCCACTGTCGCGCACCACACCGCTGAGGCCGTAGAGAAACTGGCCGGCGTCATCGATCTTGCCGGTGCTGGCGAAGTTGATCTGACGGTGGTTGTCGCTGCCGTATTGCAGCTGGATTTCGTTGCTGGCTTCAGCACTTGGACGACGGCTGACCATGTCCAGCAGGCCGCCCGGTGGGGTCTGGCCGTAAACCGAGGAGGCTGGGCCGCGCAGCAGGGCGAGGCGGTCGAGGTTCCAGGTTTCCTGTTTCGGGTTGGCGTACACGCCTTTTGGCAGCGGCAGGCCGTCGAGGAACTGGGTCGGTTCGAAACCGCGCACACGCAGCCAGTCGGCGCGGGTGTCGCTGCCGTAGCTGCTGGCGGTGATGCCCGGCATGTAGCGCACAGCATCGTCGAGACTGTGCACGCTGCGGTCGTCCATTTGCTGGCGGGTAGCGACGGAGATCGAACGCGGTGCTTCGACCAGCGCGGTGTCGGTCTTGCTGCCAGCAGCGGTGCGAGTGGCGGTATAGCCTTCGACCGGGCCCCAGGCGCTTTCGAAGTTTTCCACGCCGATGACCGAAGTTTCCGGCAGGGCCAGCGTTCCTTCAGGCACGGCAACCAGGGTGTAGGTGCCGGTGCTGCTTTGCTCCAGTTGCAGACCGGTGCCACGCAGGGCCGCACGCAAGGCGCCAGCCGCATCGTACTGGCCGTTGACCGGGGCCGAAGTCTTGCCCGCCGCTAGCGACGGATTCAGCGACAGCGCAATGCCGCCTTGGCTGGCGATCTGATTCAGCGTGGTCGACAGTGGCGCCGCCGGCAGGTTGTAGGCGCGCACGCTGGACGCTTGTTCAGCGGCGAGCAACGGACTGCTGATCAGCGGCGCGCTGAGCGCGATGGCGACGGCCAGCAGACTGGGGCGCAACAAAGTGTCTAGCGAACGGGACATACGGCGGCTCCTGAATGGAAATATTTCTCAATTGCCTGTGTGCCGGATGAAAAGCAGAAAGTGATAGGGCTGGATGAAAATAATTTCTATTGAAGTTTGAATGCCGCTGATTGATGCGTTTGAGCGGACTTATTTCGCGTGTCGAATGGCCCTTTCGCGAGCAAGCTCGCTCCCACATTGGAATGCGTTTCACTGTGGGAGCGAGCTTGCTCGCGAAGGCAATTTGTCAGGCTCCACACTACTCAGGCTTGATATCAGCCTTCGCCACGGTGACCCAATACGGCGTATGCCGCTCGATCTGTACCGGCAGGGTCGGCAGCAATGCGCTCAGTGCCTTATCGGTGTCATGCAGCGGAAAGCTACCGGTAATCCGCAGGTCCGCCACTTCCGGTGCCACGCCCAGATGCCCGCGACGATAACGCCCGAGCTCATGCACCAGATCGCCAAGGCGTGCGTTATCCACCACCAGCATCCCGCGCGTCCAGGCATCGGCGCCGGGGTTGAGCGCGACGATCGAACCCAATCCGTCACTGCGCAGCAGCACTTGCTGGCCTTCATGGAGGATTTGCTCTTCAGGATTGGATTGCGGGTGCGCCGCGACCGCCGACTGCAACACGCTCAGGCGCGTGCCTGCTTCTTCACGCTTGACCAGAAACCGCGTACCCAGAGCACGCATGCTGCCTTCGCGGGTTTCGACGATGAACGGGCGCGCATCGCCATGACCGGTTTCGACGAGAATTTCGCCTTCCTGCAGGACGATCAATCGGCGCTGGTCATCGAACCGCACATCCACCGCACTGTGGGTATTGAGATTCAGCACAGTGCCATCCGCCAGGTGCACGGTGCGCTGTTCGCCCGTAGCAGTGCGTTGATCGGCGAGCCAGTAATCCAGCGGCATAAACCGTTCGCTGGCGAAAAGCCCCACACCGACAAGCACCACGACGCTGGCCAGCCCACTGCCAAGTTTGCGCACTCGCCGGCGAATGCCCTCGCGTGATTGCAGCAGCGCACTGCGCGCCGGCCCTTTGGCCACGCTGAAACGCTGATCGAGCATGCCGAGTTGCCGCCACGCACGGGCGTGTTCTTCATGGGCCGCATGCCATTTGGCGAACTCCTCGCGCTCCAGCGGACTGCTCGAGTCGAGGGTCAGTTGCCAGGCAATCGCCGCATCCAGCACATGCGCCGGCACCGGTCTGGAACTGGCCGGGCTCACGTCGGCTCACCGTACAGGGCGATGTAGCACTGACGAATGCCTTGCGCCAGATACTGGCGCACACGCGGCACCGAAACGCCGAGCTTGTCGGCGATCTCGGCATGGCTGAGGCCATCGAGGCGGTTATAAAGGAAAGCGGCGCGGGCCTTGGTCGACAGTTTGCCGAGCAAGCGGTCGATGGCTTTGAGGTCTTCGAGGATCATTTGCTGTTCTTCCACCGACGGTTGTTCGCCTTCGGGGATCAGCATCAGTTCGGTGAGGTAGGCCTGTTCCAGCGCCGCGCGACGGAAGTAGTCGAACAGCAAGCCTTTGGCGATCGCCACCAGAAAGGCCCGCGGCTCGCGGGGTGTCAGCATTTCGTCGCGACCGAGCAGACGGACGAAGGTGTCCTGACTCAGGTCTTCGGCACGCTGCGGACACGCCACATTGCGTCGCAGCCATGCCAACAGCCAACCACGATGGTCGCGATACATCGCACCGACGAGCTCACTGTTAGGGCTTGGGACTGACGACACCGGACATCACCGATTGGGAAATATTAACTAACGCGAATTGTTCGCGATTGTGGCAGAGGTGGGAATGGTTAGCAATTGGCCACTGGTCAGGTGGGCGGTTAAAGGCAGACCCTCACCCTAGCCCTCTCCCAGAGGGAGAGGGGACTGACCGAGGTGAATGTTCGAGATACACCGACCTGAAATTCTTCGGTCGAACTCCGGGGCGGACAACATGAAGATCTGCTCCCTTCCCCCTCGCCCCCTTGGGGGAGAGGGCTGGGGTGAGGGGGATGGATCTTGGACTTGACTCAACTTCAGAACGAAGGCGCCTGCTGCCGCCGCTTCCACTGACTCAACCGCTGCTGCAAATTCAACGGACTATGAATCTGCTGCCCCCGCGCCCGGCTGAACAGAATCAACGCCAACTCCGCCGTCGCCAGCGCATCGGCGCTCGCGTTATGCCGCTCGAACACCTCAAGCTTGAACCAGTCGATCCACTCATCCAGCCCGGCCTCACGAATATTCGCTTGCGGACACACCAGCGGTGCAATGTCGGCGACATCCAGAAACACCTGCTGCAACTTGTGCCCCAGATGCTCCTTCAACGCGCGCCCGAGCATGTGCTGATCGAACGGTGCATGAAACGCCAATACCGGGCTGTCACCGACAAACTCCATGAACTCCAGCAGCGCCTCGGCCGGCTCACTGCCCGCCGCAATCGCATTCGGCCCCAAGCCGTGAATCAACACGCTGGGGCTGAGCTTCAGCTCGCGGCATTGCAGCGTGCGTTCGAACTGCTGACTGAAATCGATCGCGCCATCTTCGATCACTACCGCGCCAATCGACAGCACACGATCCTTGTTCAGATTGAGTCCGGTGGTTTCCAGATCCAGCACCACCCAACGTTGTTCGCGCAACGTGCATTCGCGCAGTTCGGTAATCGCCGGCAGCTGCGCCAGACGCTGCTGGAAATCCACTGGCACCACCGCACTCGCCGGGCGCAGCCACGAGAACAGGCTCATAGCTGATACCGCAAGGTCAGGCTGCTTTGCAGGCGCTGCGCCTGGCGCAGGGATTCCCGCAGGATGCGCCGGTCGAGGTGATTGAGACTGTCCGGGTCGACGCGGTTGGAGTACGGCTGGTTCTCGCGGGTCTGCAGTTGATGTTGCTGCATGCGCGTCTGCTGAATGAAGTGATAGGCCTCTTCATACGCCGCGCCATCCAGTCGCTCTATCACCTCTTTTTCGACCAACTGACGGAAGCGCTCAAGGGTGTTGTTGGCGTCGATGCCATTGGCCAGTGCGAGCAGTCGCGCGCCATCCACGAACGGCGTCAGCCCCTGCACCTTGAGATCCAGCGTGGCTTTCTCGCCGTTCTTGCGCGCCAGGACAAACTCGCGGAAACGCCCCACCGGTGGACGGTTGCGCAGAGCGTTCTCGGCCATCATGCGCTGGAACAAACGGTTGTCACCGACCTGATCAAGAATGCCCCGGCGTAGTTGTTCACAGCCTTGTTCATCGCCCCAGACCACGCGCAAGTCGAAATAAATACTCGACCCGAGCAGATTCTCCGGCGTCGCCTCACGAATAAACGCCGCAAAGCGCCGTGCCCATTCTGCGCGCGACAGACACAGTTCGGGGTTGCCGGCCATGATGTTGCCTTTGCACAGGGTGAAGCCGCACAGCGCCAGACTCTGGTTGATCTGCTGGGCAATCGGCAGCAGCTTGCCGCGAATCTCTGCTGCATGCGCCGCGTCTCGCGCGTCGAACAAAATGCCGTTGTCCTGATCGGTGTGCAGCGTCTGCTCGCGGCGGCCTTCGCTGCCAAAGCACAACCAACTGAACGGCACGCCGGGGTCACCTTTTTCCGCGAGGGTCAGTTCGATCACCCGGCATACGGTGTGGTCGTTGAGCAAGGTGATGATGTGGGTGATCTGCGTCGAAGAAGCACCGTGGGCGAGCATGCGTTCGACCAGTTGGCCGATCTCGCCGCGCAGGCTCACCAGTTGTTCGACGCGTTGCGCGCTGCGAATGGTCCGCGCCAGATGCACCAGATCGACCCGTTGCAGCGAGAACAGATCGCGCTCGGAGACCACGCCGCACAAACGCTGATCCTTGACCAGACAGACGTGCGCGATGTGCCGTTCGGTCATGGCAATCGCTGCATCGAAGGCGCTGTGATCCGGCGAAAGATAGAAGGGCGAAGGCGTCATGTGGCGCTCGATGGCTTCACTGAAATCACCGATGCCTTCGGCCACGACATGGCGCAAATCGCGCAGGGTGAAAATCCCCAGCGGTGCCTTGTGCTCATCCACCGCGACGATGCTGCCGACCTGCTGCTCATGCATCAACTTCACCGCTTCGCGTAGTGGCGTGTCGGGGCTGCACGTTACAGGGTGACGCATGGCCAGTTCGCCGAGGCGAGTGTTCAGCGAGTACTGGGTGCCGAGGGTTTCCACGGCTTTTTGCTGCACTTGCTGATTGACCTGATCGAGCAGGCTGCTGACCCCGCGCAAGGCGAAATCACGGAAGGCGTTGGAGAGGGCGAACAGCTTGATGAACGCCAGTTTGTTCAGTTGCAGACAGAAGGTGTCTTCGCCGGCCAGATGCTCGGTGCGCGTCGCGCGTTCGCCGAGCAACGCGGCCAGCGGAAAACATTCGCCGGTGGTGATTTCAAACGTGGTTTCGGTGCCGGGTTTGGTGATGTGCTGACGTTCGCCGACCACCCGACCCTGTTTGACGATATGGAAGTGTTCGACCGGGCCGTCGGCGGGTTTGATGATGCTTTCGCCCTGGCCGTAAAAACGCAGCTGACATTGCTCCACCAGATACGCGAGGTGGGCGTGTTCCATCTGATTGAAGGGCGGGAAGCGCTGGAGGAATTGCAGGGTGCCCTGAATGTTCTGCAATACCGCGGTTTTCCCTGCCTGGGTGAAGGCGTCCGCTTTACTCATAACCATTACCGCAGTCTTTTTCGAATTGTTGTTGTCGGATCGTTACGGCCATGGTCGACCCCTACGGACAGGGTGCCCATTGGACGTAAGTCTAGGTTTTGCCACCATTGGCGTAGTTTCGGAGATGCCCTACGCAAACAGTCGGAAATTCCCTTGTTTGCCCCCTTGGAAAAAAATCCGACGAAGTGCACATTGAAGCTCTGCTTAGCGATGTCTGACGACTGTGCCAGGTGATTGATTTGAAAACGTAGAGAATGCCATGTCCGACCACGATATTTTGAGCGACGCCGAGCGTGAAGCGCTCAGCGCTGTAATGCTCGAACCCGACTTGCCGCCGCAGCGCGTACTGATCGTCGATGACGACAAGGACGCCCGGGAGCTGTTGTCGGAGATTCTCGCGTTGGACGGTATTCGTTGCATGACCGCGGCCAGTGGCGAAACGGCGCTGAAGATGCTTGAAGACAAACCTTCGATCGGCCTGGTCATCACCGATCTGCGTATGGGCCATGTCGGTGGGCTTGAGCTGATTCGGCAAGTGCGTGAGTCGGTGCGGGCGGCGATGCCGATCATCATTGTGTCCGGCGATGCCGATGTGAAAGACGCGATTGCGGCGATGCATTTGAGCGTGGTGGATTTTCTGCTCAAGCCGATTGATACGGGCAAGTTGCTCGGTCTGGTCAAACACGAGTTGGGTATCGATCCTTAAAAGCCCCTCACCCTAGCCCTCTCCCAGAGGGAGAGGGGACTGACCGAGGTGGATGTGCAAGGTACACCGACTTGAAATTACCGAGTCGAACTCAGAACTTGAAGCTTCCCCAATCTGCTCCCTTTCCCCCTCGCCCCCTTGGGGGAGAGGGCTGGGGTGAGGGGGATGGATCTCAAGCCCACCACAAATACCAGCCCACACCACACAAACAAAAAAGCCCTGATCTTTCGATCAGGGCTTTTTCATGTCCGGCATTCAGCGCAAGTTACAGGCCGTTGGCCTTCTTGAACTCGCGACGACGACGGTGCAATACCGGCTCGGTGTAGCCGTTCGGCTGTTTGGTGCCTTCGATCACCAGTTCGACCGCCGCCTGGAAGGCGATGTTGCTGTCGAAGTTCGGTGCCAGCGGACGGTACAGCGGGTCGTTGGCGTTTTGACGATCCACCACCGGCGCCATGCGCTTGAGGCTTTCCATCACTTGCGCTTCGGTGACCACACCGTGGCGCAGCCAGTTGGCGATGTGCTGGCTGGAGATACGCAGCGTCGCACGGTCTTCCATCAGGCCGACGTCATTGATGTCCGGCACTTTCGAGCAGCCAACACCTTGGTCGATCCAGCGCACCACGTAACCGAGAATGCCCTGGGCATTGTTGTCCAGTTCGTTCTTGATTTGCTCTGGCGTCCAGTTCGGATTGACCGCCAGCGGAATGGTCAGGATGTCGTCCACCGAAGCGCGGGCACGTTTGGCCAATTCGGCCTGACGGGCGAACACGTCGACCTTGTGGTAGTGCAGCGCGTGCAGCGCAGCAGCAGTCGGCGACGGAACCCAAGCGGTATTGGCACCGGCCAATGGGTGAGCGATTTTCTGCTCAAGCATCGCCGCCATCAGGTCGGGCATCGCCCACATGCCTTTACCGATTTGCGCACGACCTTGCAGGCCGGTGCTCAGACCGATATCGACGTTCCAGTTTTCGTAGGCGCCGATCCACTTCTCAGCCTTCATGTCAGCCTTGCGCACCACCGGGCCGGCTTCCATGGAGGTGTGGATTTCGTCGCCGGTGCGGTCGAGGAAACCGGTGTTGATGAACACCACGCGCTCGCTGGCTGCCTTGATGCAGGCCTTGAGGTTGACCGTGGTACGGCGCTCCTCGTCCATGATCCCGACTTTCAGAGTGTTGCGCGTAAGGCCCAGCACGTCTTCGATGCGGCCGAAGAGTTCGTTGGTGAACGCTGCTTCTTCCGGACCGTGCATCTTCGGCTTAACGATGTAGACGGAACCGGTGCGGGTGTTGCGACGCGAGGTGTTGCCGTTGAGGTTGTGCATCGCCGCGAGGCAAGTGACCAGACCGTCGAGGATGCCTTCCGGCACTTCGTTGCCTTGACTGTCGAGGATCGCGTCGATGGTCATCAGGTGGCCAACGTTACGCACGAACAACAGCGAACGACCGTGCAGGGTCACTTCACCGCCATTCGGCGCGGTGTAGGTGCGATCCGGGTTCATGGTGCGGGTGAAGGTCTGGCCACCCTTGGACACGGATTCCGCCAGGTCGCCCTTCATCAGGCCGAGCCAGTTGCGGTAGATCACCACTTTGTCGTCGGCATCGACAGCGGCCACGGAGTCTTCGCAGTCCATGATGGTGGTCAGCGCCGCTTCCATCAGGATGTCTTTGACGCCGGCGGCATCGGTCTGGCCAACCGGGGTGGTGGCGTCGACCTGGATTTCGAAATGCAGACCGTTGTGTTTCAGCAGGATCGCGATTGGCGCGTTGGCGTCGCCCTGGAAACCGATTAATTGTGCATCGTCGCGCAGGCCAGTGTTGCTGCCGCCCTTGAGGGTGACCAACAGTTTGCCGTCAGCGATTTTGTAGGCGGTCGAATCGACGTGGGAGCCAGCCGCCAATGGCGCGGCTTCGTCGAGGAAAGCACGGGCGAAGGCGATGACTTTGTCGCCACGCACCTTGTTGTAGCCTTTGCCTTTTTCCGCGCCACCGTCTTCGCTGATCGCGTCGGTGCCGTAGAGGGCGTCATACAGCGAACCCCAGCGGGCGTTCGAGGCATTGAGAGCGAAGCGGGCGTTCATCACCGGCACAACGAGTTGCGGGCCGGCGGTACGGGCGATTTCATCATCGACGTTTTGCGTCGTTGCCTGGAAATCAGCCGCTTCTGGCAGCAGATAACCGATTTCTTGCAGGAAGGCTTTATAGGCCACGGCATCGTGCGCCTGACCGTTGCGTTCCTGGTGCCAGGCATCGATACGAGCCTGGAAGTCATCGCGTTTGGCGAGTAGGGCTTTGTTCTTCGGCGCCAGGTCATGAATGACCTTGTCGGCACCTTCCCAGAATTTTTCGGCGGTGAGGCCGGTACCGGGAATGGCTTCGTTGTTCACGAAGTCGAACAGGACTTTGGCGACCTGCAGGCCACCGACTTGAACGTGTTCAGTCATTGCTTGCCTCACTCTGCTCAGCTATTTCGCTTTTCAGCTCTTCAATTTTGACAATGAAGCCTCTGGCCATTTAAACCACAAACCTGCCGACCAGTACATGCCATTGCGGGCGGCTGGGCTGGGACCAATCAAAGGCTTGGGGCCTTGCTGACGGGGCTTTCAGGGTTGCGAGCAGGCCTTGGGCAGACATCGATCCGGCGTTATGTAGTGCGCGCTGCGGCATACTACATGATGAGTTGCGCTTGTGAAAATCAGACTAATTACGTCGTTCTGCGACCTCATGTCGCATTGCGGTCACATCGCGGAACGGGATGTTCTCAAAAAACCATTGGATTGTTCCAGCTAAATATAAAAAGTTGTACACATAAATGCTATTTGGCTGCTATGGCAGCGGTTTATGTGGGAGCGAGCCTGCTCGCGAAAGCGTCGGTCGCCTCAACGCAAAATCGACCCTTGCCTATACTTGCCCTTCTATAACAAAAGTCATGACAAGAGGGCGACGCCATGGACCATCTCGTACTCACTGTTTTCGCCCCGGACAAGCCCGGACAGGTCGAGCGCATCGCCCAATGCATCGCCGAGCACGGCGGTAACTGGCTGGAAAGCCGGATGTCGCGGATGGCCGGGCAGTTTGCCGGGATTCTTCGGGTCGGCGTGCCGGCAGAGGCTTACGACGAATTAGTCGATTCCCTACAAGCATTGTCGACGCATGGCATTCGCGTACTGATTGCCGAGAGTGGCATTGAGCAGTCCTGCACCTGGAAACCGATTGCCATGGAGTTGGTGGGCAATGATCGGCCGGGGATTGTGCGCGACATCACCCGGTTGTTGAGCGAGCAGGGTGTGAACCTGGAAAGGCTGGTCACGGAAGTGCGTCCAGCGCCGATGAGCAGTGAGCCGCTGTTTCACGCCGAGGCGATTCTCGCGGTACCGCTGACCCTGTCGCTTGATGTCTTGCAGTCGCGTTTGGAAACCCTGGCCGACGATCTGATGGTCGAACTGGTGTTACGCACAGACGTTTAAGGGGCGATCAGGTTATCCAGTTTAAACGTGCACCTGCCTGTGGATAACCTGTAGAGACCGGGCGCAGCGTCAAGCCGGCCGGGGCTTGCGCGGAACTGATCAAAAAACCGCCAACATTCAGTGACTTGCGCACAAACGGCGGGGATCACGCTGTGGATAACCTTGGGAAGGAACGATGCAGGCCACGAGAACCGTGGCCTGCGAGGGTTTGTGCGTTTTTTGATCAGCTGCGCCGACGCAAACTGATCACCGCATCGACGCTGTAAACCGCCAGACCGGCCCAGATGAAGATAAACGCGACTAACGTGCTCGACGACAAGTGCTCGCCGAACAGCAGTACGGCTTGCAACAGCACCAGGGTCGGCGCCAGGTATTGCAGGAAGCCGATCGTGGTGTACGGCAAGTGACGCGTGGCGGCGTTGAAGCACACCAGCGGCACCAACGTCACCGGCCCGGCCGCTACTAGCCACCAGGCTTGGGACGTAGTCCAGAACTCAGGTTGCGCACTGGTCGCGGTCTGGTTGAAAAGCAGCCAGGCAATCGCGATCGGTACCAGCATCCAGGTTTCCACCACCAGCCCCGGCAACGCCTTGACCGGCGCCTGTTTGCGGATCAGACCGTAGAAGCCGAACGTCAGCGCCAGCACCAGCGACACCCACGGCAGACTGCCGACCTGCCACACCTGTTGCGCGACACCGACCGCCGCCAGACCGACCGCAATCCACTGCATCCGCCGCAAGCGTTCGCCGAGAATCAACATGCCCAAGAGCACGTTTACCAACGGGTTGATGTAGTAACCGAGGCTCGCCTCAAGCATGCGCCCGTTGTTCACCGACCATACGTAGGTCAGCCAGTTGGCAGCGATCAGCGTACCGCTCAACGCCAGAATCGCCAGACGTTTGGGGTTGTCGAGCAACTCGCGCCACCAGCCCGGGTGTTTCCACACCATCAGCAACAGCGCACCAAACAGCGCCGACCACAGCACCCGATGGATGATGATCTCGACGGCCGGCACTTCCGCGATGGCTTTGAAGTAGATCGGGAACAGACCCCAGATGATGTAGGCACTCAGGCCCAGAATGTACCCGCGACGCGGGTTGGCGGCTTGCATGCAGAATCCTTGCTTAGGCAGCTAACAAAGGAGGGATTGTAAGGAGGTTTGCCGGCGAGTGCCGTAGCTGATTGGTCAGAAATTTGTGAACACACAACCCCTGTGGGAGCGAGCTTGCTCGCGAATACGGACTGACATTCAACATTAAGCTGACTGACATGACGCCTTCGCGAGCAAGCTCGCTCCCACAGGGTTCAGGTTTGAATCAGAAGAGTTTCAGCGGTTCTTCGTTGAGCGCGGACAATTGCTCACGCAACGCCAACACCTGATCGCCCCAATAGCGCTCGGTGCCGAACCACGGGAAACTGTGCGGGAATGCCGGGTCATCCCAACGGCGCGCCAGCCAGGCGCTGTAGTGCATCAGACGCAAGGCGCGCAACGGCTCGATCAGTGCCAGTTCGCGCGGGTCGAAATCGTGGAACTCGTTGTAGCCATCCATCAATTCCGACAACTGCCCGAGACATTCCTGACGATCACCGGCGAGCATCATCCAGATGTCCTGCACCGCCGGGCCCATGCGGCAGTCGTCGAGGTCGACGATGTGGAACATCTCGTCACGGCACATCATGTTGCCGGGGTGGCAATCGCCGTGCATGCGGATGTTCTGGTGCGGTGTGTTGGCGTAAGCATCTTCCACGCGTTTGAGCAGGTCGCGGGCGACGGACTCGTAGGCCGGCAGCAGGCTTTTCGGAATGAAATTGCCTTCGAGCAAGGTGTTCAGCGAGGCGTGGCCGAAGTTCTGCACGGCGAGGGCTTCACGGTGTTCGAACGGCTTGGTCGCGCCGACCGCGTGAATGCGCCCGAGCAACTGGCCGAGGCGATACAGCTGATCGAGATTACCCGGCTCAGGTGCACGACCGCCACGACGCGGGAACAGAGTGAAGCGGAAGCCGGCATGCTCGTGCAGGGTTTCGCCGTTGTGGATCAGCGGTGCCACGACCGGAATTTCAACGTCGGCCAGCTCGAAGGTGAACTTGTGTTCTTCGAGAATCGCTTCGTTGGTCCAGCGCTGCGGACGGTAGAACTTGGCAATCAGCGGTTCGGAGTCTTCGATGCCGACCTGATAGACGCGGTTTTCGTAGCTGTTGAGCGCCAGAATACGCGCATCACTGAGGAAGCCGATGCTTTCAACGGCATCGAGCACGAGGTCGGGGGTGAGGGTTTCAAACGGGTGGGCCATGCTGACTCCTGCGCGCAGCAGGCTGCCGCGTCCGGCCCAGCATGGTAGCGCAGATGGCAGCGGGGGAGGTGGTTGGTGTCTGTGCTGACGCCATCGCGAGCAGGCTCACTCCTACATTTGGAATGCGATCCCCTGTGGGAGCGAGCTTGCTCGCGAAGGCGGTGGATCAGGCGCCGACGATCCCGCCGTCCTCACGGGTAATCGCCATCACCGACGACCGCGGCTTGCCATTCGGCAGATGCTCAGGGAAGGTCGACCCCCCGTTTTCCCCCGGATGCTGAATCCCGACAAACAGGGTTTTCTGATCCGGCGAGAAGCTGATCCCCGTGACTTCACAACCAATCGGCCCAACCATGAACCGGCGAATCTCACCGGTCTTGGGATCGGCACACAGCATCTGGTTATTGCCCATGCCGGCAAAGTCCCCGGCGTTGCTCGAATCACCGTCAGTCAGAATCCACAAGCGCCCAGCCTTGTCGAAGCCCAAACCGTCCGGGCTGTTGAACATGTTCTGCGGGGTGATGTTCTTCGAGCCACCCTTCGGCGTCCCGGCATGCACGCCCGGGTTGCCAGCGACCACAAACAGATCCCAGGCAAACGTCTTCGCGGCGTGATCGTCGCGGTCGGTGCGCCAGCGCAGGATCTGCCCGTAGACGTTCTTCTCGCGCGGGTTCGGTCCGCCCACTGGTTGCCCGTCTTCGCCGCGCTTGGCGTTGTTGGTCAGGGTGCAATAGACCTGGCCGTCTTTCGGACTGACGACGATCCATTCCGGGCGGTCCATGCGCGTCGCGCCGACGACACTGGCGGCGAGGCGCGCATGGATCAGCACTTCGGCCTGATCGGCAAAACCACTGCTGGCATCGATGCCGTTCTTGCCGTGGGTCAGCTCGATCCATTGGCCTTGGCCTTTCGGGTGATCGGGGTTGCTGTCGCCGGCATCGAACTTGGCCACGTACAAGGTGCCGTGGTCGAGGATGTCGCGGTTGGCCTTGGCGTTGCGGTGGTTGATGCGGTCGCGGCTGACGAATTTGTAGATGAATTCGCCACGCTCGTCGTCGCCCATGTACACCACGGCGCGACCGTCGTCGGTCTCGGCCAGTGCGGCGTTTTCATGTTTGAAGCGGCCCAGCGCCGTACGTTTGACCGGAGTCGATTGCGGATCGAACGGATCGATCTCGACCACCCAGCCGTGTCGGTTGAGTTCGTTGGGGTTTTTCGCCATGTCGAAGCGCGGGTCGTACGGGTGCCAGTTGATTTCGCGGCTGGCGACCGAGACGCCGTAGCGCTTTTGCGCCGGGTCAAACTGCTGCTGGGCGTTGCTGCTGCCGAAACAGTCGGTGAAGTTTTCTTCGCAGGTCAGGTAAGTGCCCCATGGGGTTTTACCGTTGGCGCAGTTCTGGAAGGTGCCGAGGACTTTCTTGCCGTGTTTGTCTGCGGCGGTTTTCATCAGTTCGTGACCGGCCGCCGGGCCGCTGATGCGCAGCGGCGAGTTGCCGTGAATGCGGCGGTTGTAGCGCGAGCCCTGAACGAACTGCCACTGACCGTTTTTGCGCTGCACTTCAATCACCGACACGCCTTCGCAGGCCAGTGCCTTGCGCACGTCTTCGGCCGATTGCGGCATGCCGCCGTGCGGGTAGAGGTAGCGGTAGTTGGTGTATTCGTTGTTGATCGCCATCAACGCGCGGTTGCGGTCGTCGGGGAAGGCGAACAGGCTCATGCCGTCGTTGTTGTCGCCGAACTGCACTTCCTGTGCGGCCGCGGTACCGTTACCGCTCGGGTCGAAGGCCGGGCCGTTTTTCTGCAATGGCTGGCCCCAGCTGATCAGCACCGAAGACTTGTAGCCCTTGGGCAGCGTGATGACATCGGTGGTCGCAGCGGGAATGCTCTCGAAACCGAGCAGGCGGCTGTTGCCGGCGCTGACGCCGGTGGCCAGCGCGCTGCGGCTCAACAGACTGCCGCCGAGGAACATCGCTGCACCGCACAGCGCACCGGCGCCGATGAAGCCGCGACGGCTGAGGCCGACCATTTTTTCCAGGTCAGTGGATTGGTTTTCTTCTAATAGGCTCACATCAGGCTCCCTGCTTGGTTTTGGCAGCTACCTTAATGAGCGTCGATGACGCTTTCGTTGCAGCGCCTGATTACAGCGGCGTGCCGATCAGCACATTGGACGGCGAAAACTGCACCTGCACCGGTTGCTCGACGGTCAGCCCGCGAGTGCGCAAATCGAGCGGCTCAGCCAAGGCGCAGAGGGTATGGCCGTTGGGCAGGGTAATCCGTACTTCGCTCGGGCCGTCCTCGGCGTCGAGAATCGCTTCGATAGTGCCCTTCAGAAGATTGTGACCAGACGTTGCAGATTGCGCGCTGCCGAGCAATTCCAGCCAGCCAGCCTTGATCAGCGCGACCACTTCGGTACCGGCCTGCAGTTCCAGATGCACGGTGCTGTCGTGGGTGATCTGCGCGTCGAGGCACAGCCCTTCGGCCAGTTCGAGACGGATCAGGTCATTGCGGCCCTGCGCTTCGATCGCCACGACTTTGCCGTGCAACTGATTACGTGCGCTGGTTCTGAGCATCAAGCGCCCGAGCAGATCGAGGTCGCTGGCGTCTTCCGCCGCTTCCAGCACCTGCGCTTGCAAGGCCTGGAGTTTTTGGTACAGACGCAAAACGCGCTCGCCTTCGCTGGAGAGTTTCGCGCCGCCACCGCCCTTGCCACCGACGGCGCGCTCGACCAATGGTTTTTGCGCCAGGTTGTTCAACTCATCAATGGCATCCCACGCGGCTTTGTAGCTCAGGCCAGCGCTTTTCGCCGCGCGGGTGATCGAGCCCTGTTCGGCGATGTGTTGCAGCAAAGCGATGCGCTGCGGACGGCGGACGATGTGCTGGGACAACAGGGAGGGCATGGACATGGATGGGGTGCTTTTTTTTGTGGCGGTGGGACGTGAAGTTGGCCGCTAGCGACGCGAGAGTCAAGTCGAGCCGAGATCCCTTGTAGGAGTGAGCCTGCTCGCGATTGCGGTGGATCAGTCAGCATAAATGTTGGCAATGATGACGCTATCGCGAGCAGGCTCACTCCTACAGGGGGATTGCGTTGGCTTCAGCTTCCGGGTTTTGGCGTGCGGGCCAGGCAATAGACATCGACCCGCGCAGCGCCTGCGTTCATCAGCAGACGCGCAAGCGCTTGAGCAGTCGCGCCTGTAGTCAGCACATCATCAACCAACGCCAAATGTCGGTCTTTTATCTGCGCATCCGGCATGAGGTTGAAAGCATTGCGCAGATTGCGTTTACGCGCCTTGGCATCAAGATCCTGCTGGGCGTCGGTCTCCTTGACTCGCCGCAGAACCTGTTCTTCGCACGGCAGATCCAGCGACTGACTCAACCAGCGCGCCAACATAGCCGCCTGGTTGAACCCGCGCTGGCGCAGACGCTTACCAGCCAGCGGCACCGGCAACAACGCCTCCGGCCTTGGCAAACCCTCATCGAAGCGATGTTGCAGGTATTGCCCGAGAACGTCGGCGAGCAGGTGGCCAAACGGCCATTTCGCATTGTGTTTAAACCGCGTAATCAAACTGTCGACCGGGAAGCCATACAGCCACGGCGCCACCACCTGTTCGAACGCCGGCGGCTCTAGCAGGCACTCACCACAGGTCAGGCCCGCTGCGACCAACGGCAAAGCGCAGGTGACGCAGTGCTCGCCGAGCCACGGCAGTTCGGTTTCACAGGCCACGCAGATTGGCATTTCTGCGTCTGCCGGCTCATCGCAAAGCAAGCAGAGTTGTACATTATTTAAACAGATGTAAACCGGTCCTTCGTATCGTGGTTGACAGCGCATGGCTCTTCCTTAAATATGCCGAACATCCGTGTAGCGCCTGTGGGTATTCCGTTCCCGCAGCCGCCAGCCAAGCATAACCAAGGAACTACCCATGAGCGCGAGCACCACTGCCACCCTGCGTCACGACTGGTCTTTGGCCGAAGTCAAAGCACTCTTCGTACAGCCCTTCAACGACTTGCTGTTCCAGGCGCAGACGGTGCACCGTGCACATTTCAACGCCAACCGCGTTCAGGTTTCGACCCTGCTGTCGATCAAGACCGGCGCCTGCCCGGAAGACTGCAAGTACTGCCCGCAGTCCGGTCACTACAACACCGGCCTGGAAAAAGAAAAGCTGATGGAAGTGCAGAAAGTCCTCGAAGAGGCTGCCCGCGCCAAAGCCATCGGTTCGACACGTTTCTGCATGGGCGCGGCGTGGAAGCACCCGTCGGCGAAAGACATGCCGTACGTGCTGAAAATGGTTGAAGGCGTGAAGGCCATGGGCCTGGAAACCTGCATGACCCTCGGTCGTCTCGATCAGGATCAGACCGAAGCACTGGCCAAAGCCGGCCTCGATTACTACAACCACAACCTCGATACGTCGCCGGAGTTCTACGGCAGCATCATCACCACCCGTACTTACAGCGAGCGTCTGCAGACGCTGGCCTATGTGCGTGAGTCGGGGATGAAGATCTGCTCCGGTGGCATCCTCGGCATGGGCGAGTCGCTGGATGATCGCGCCAATCTGCTGATCCAGTTGGCCAACCTGCCGGAGCATCCGGAATCGGTGCCGATCAACATGCTGGTGAAAGTCGCCGGGACGCCGCTGGAAAACGCCGAAGACGTTGATCCGTTCGACTTTATCCGCATGCTCGCCGTGGCTCGCATTCTCATGCCGCAATCCCACGTGCGCCTGTCCGCCGGCCGCGAAGCGATGAACGAGCAGATGCAGGCCCTCGCATTTTTCGCCGGTGCTAACTCGATTTTCTACGGCGACAAACTGCTGACCACCGCCAACCCGCAGGCGGACAAGGACATGCAACTGTTTGCGCGCCTGGGCATCCAGCCGGAAGCCCGTGAAGAGCATTCCGATGAAGTGCATCAGGCTGCGATTGAGCAGGCATTGGTGGAGCAGAAGAGCAGCGAGCAGTTCTATAACGCCGCCGTCTGATCGCCATACGGATTCCATGTAGGAGCTGCCGAAGGCTGCGATCTTTTGATCTTGTCTTTAAAAAACAACATCAAAAGTTCGCAGCCTTCGGCAGCTCCTACACAGTCATTTTTCAGATGTGAGGCCTGCATGTCTTTCGATCTCGCCGCACGCCTTGCTGCCCGTCGTGCCGAAAACCTCTATCGCCAGCGACCGCTGCTCGAGTCCCCGCAAGGCCCGCAAGTGGTGGTCGACGGCAAACCGTTACTTGCCTTCTGTAACAACGATTACCTCGGCCTGGCCAATCACCCGCAAGTGATCGAAGCCTGGCGCGCCGGTGCTGAACGCTGGGGCGTCGGTGGTGGCGCCTCGCATCTGGTGATCGGCCACAGCGGCCCGCACCACGCTCTGGAAGAAGCACTGGCTGACCTCACTGGCCGCCCGCGTGCGTTGCTGTTCACCACCGGCTACATGGCCAATCTCGGTGCGGTCACGGCGCTGGTCGGGCAGGGCGATACGGTGCTGGAAGATCGCCTCAATCACGCTTCGTTATTGGATGCGGGCCTGTTGTCTGGTGCGCGTTTCAATCGTTATTTGCACAACGATGCGGTGAGCCTGGCCAAACGCCTGGAGAAAGCCACCGGCAATACGTTGGTGGTAACCGACGGTGTGTTCAGCATGGACGGCGACCTCGCGGATCTGCCGGCGCTGGCCCGTGAAGCCAAGGCCAAAGGTGCGTGGTTGATGGTCGATGACGCTCACGGTTTCGGGCCGCTGGGTGCGAACGGCGGCGGCATCGTCGAGCATTTCGGTTTGACTCAGGAGGATGTGCCGGTGCTGGTCGGCACCCTCGGCAAAGCGTTCGGCACGGCAGGGGCATTTGTCGCTGGCAGCGAAGAGCTGATCGAAAGCCTGATCCAGTTCGCCCGTCCGTACATCTACACCACCAGCCAGCCACCGGCGCTGGCCTGCGCGACGCTGAAAAGCCTGGAGCTACTGCGCACTGAACACTGGCGTCGAGAACATCTGCAAACGCTGATCCGTCAGTTCCGCCATGGCGCCGAGCAGATTGGCCTCGAGTTGATGGACAGTTTCACGCCGATCCAGCCGATCATGATCGGCGATGCCGGGCGCGCGGTGCGGTTGTCGCAGATGTTGCGCGAGCGCGGTTTGATGGTCACCGCCATCCGCCCGCCAACCGTGCCCGCCGGCAGCGCTCGCTTGCGGGTGACCCTGACCGCCGCGCACAGCGAGGCGCAGGTGCAGCTATTGTTAGAGGGACTGGCCGATTGCTTTGCCCAACTGTCGTCGGAGCCAAGCCATGCGTGATCGCCTGATTCTGCTGCCCGGTTGGGGCCTCGGCGTGTCGCCGATGGAGCCTCTGGCCGCCGCATTGCAAGGCCTTGATGAACATCTGAAAGTCGACATCGAGCCGCTGCCGGAACTGGATTCCAGCGACCTGCAGGACTGGCTCGACGAACTTGATGAAAGCATTCCTCAGGACGTGTGGCTGGGTGGCTGGTCGCTGGGCGGCATGCTCGCGTCCGAGCTGGCGGCACGGCGTGGCGAGCGTTGCTGCGGTTTGCTGACGCTGGCGAGCAATCCTTCTTTCGTTGCCCATGAGCAGTGGCCGAACGCGATGCCCGGCGAGACTTTCGACGCGTTTCTCGCCGGTTGCCAGGCTGATCCGCGCACAACTCTCAAACGCTTCTCGCTGCTCTGTGCTCAAGGCGCGCAGGACCCGCGCGGGTTGTCGCGGTTGATGTTGGGCGGCGCGCCAAATACTGCGCCGTCGGCGTTGATGGCGGGATTGGAATTGCTTGCGCAAATGGACACCCGCGAAGCGCTGCAGGCTTTTCGTGGCCCGCAGTTTCATTTGTTCGCCGGACAGGACGGTCTGGTCCCGGCGGAAGCGGCGGGGGCATTGTTCGCCCTGTTGCCGGATATCGAAATAGGTCTGATCGAACAGGCCTGTCATGCGTTCCTCCTGGAAGACCCCCACGGACTGGCGGGCGCTATCCAGGCTTTTTTACATGAGTGCGGTGATGACTGATTTGTCTCTTGTGCTGCCTGGCGGCTTGCCTGACAAGCGTCAGGTCGCGGCCTCTTTTTCTCGCGCGGCGGCCAGTTACGACAGCGTCGCCGAGTTGCAACGTGATGTTGGTACACAGTTGGTTGAGCGTTTGCCGCAGGAATTTGTGCCTGCGCGTTGGCTGGATCTGGGTTGTGGCACGGGTTATTTCACCCGCGCGTTGGCTTCGCGGTTTGCCGAGGGTCACGGTCTGGCGCTGGATATCGCTGAAGGCATGCTTGAGCACGCGCGGCCATTGGGTGGTGCCGAGCATTTCATTGCCGGCGATGCGGAGCGTCTGCCGTTGCAGGACTCGACTTGCGACCTGATCTTCTCCAGCCTCGCCGTGCAGTGGTGCGCGGACTTTGATGCAGTGCTCAGCGAAGCTTTTCGCGTGCTGAAACCGGGTGGGATCTTCGCGTTTGCTAGTCTTTGTGCAGGGACGCTGTTTGAGTTGCGCGACAGCTGGCGGCAGGTCGACGGGATGGTGCACGTCAATCGCTTCCGCGAGTTCGCCCGCTATGAACAATTGTGTGCGGCCAGTGGCTTGCGCACGTTGAGTCTGGAGAATCAACCGCACGTGCTGCATTACCCGGATGTGCGCAGTTTGACCCATGAGTTGAAAGCCTTGGGCGCGCACAATTTGAACCCGGGGCGCCCGGGCGGTTTGACCGGGCGGGCGCGGATTCTCGGTTTGGTCGACGCTTACGAGCAGTTCCGTCAGGCGTCGGGGTTGCCGGCGACTTATCAGGTGGTCTACGCCGTGTTGGAGAAACCCGTATGAGCACAGCCTATTTCATCACCGGAACCGACACTGACGTCGGCAAGACCACCATTGCCGCCGGGTTGCTGCATGCGGCGCGTTCTGCGGGGCTGAGTACGGCGGCGGGCAAACCGGTGGCGTCCGGGTGCGAAGTGACGCCGAAGGGATTGCGCAATGCCGACGCGTTGGCGCTGTTGGCCGAATGTTCGCTGCCGCTGACTTATCAACAGGTCAATCCGGTGGCGTTCGAGCCGGCGATTGCTCCGCATCTGGCGGCGCGTGAAGCGGGTGTGGCCTTGACCGTGCAATCGCTGCTGGCACCGATGCGTGAGATTCTGGCGATGCATGCCGATTTCACTCTGATCGAAGGCGCGGGCGGCTGGCGGGTGCCTTTGGCCGATCAGGATAATCTGTCGGATCTGGCGATTGCGCTGAAGTTGCCGGTGATTCTGGTGGTGGGCGTGCGACTGGGTTGCATCAGTCATGCCTTGCTGACTGCGGAGGCGATTGCCCGTGATGGGCTGCAACTGGCCGGGTGGGTGGCGAATATCATCGATCCGAAGACTTCACGGCTGGAAGAAAACCTCGCGACGTTGGCCGAGCGGATTCCGGCGCCGTGCCTGGGGCGCGTGCCGAAACTCAAGGCCCTGAGCGCAGAAGCGGTGGCGGATCATTTGCAACTGGATCTGCTCGACTAAGCTTTTCTCTATGGGCAGGCACTGTGCCATTAGTGTTTTTGACGGGTGTTTTTCTGGCGCCTCTGCTTCAATGGCAGCCATTGATCCTTCCCAGGGATGAGAACTGTTATGGAAATCTCCGGTAACACAGCTTTTTATGCAGGTCTGAGCTCGATTCAGAGCGGGCAGAACCGCGTCGATCAGGCTGCCAGCCAGATTGCCAACAACACAATCGAGCGCTCGGTGACCAGCCAGTCATCTGAAGTGCAGATTGATCGTCTGCGCGGTGTCGATCGCGCCCAGCAATCGGATCTGGCCAGCAATATGGTCGAGATGTCTCAGGGCAAGATCCAGGCGGAGCTGGGTGTGAAAGTCGCCAAAGCCTCCGACGAAGTGCTCGGTACGATCATCGACACCTTCGCCTGATTTTTCGCAATCTGCACCCTGAACGCCGCGCCTTGTCGCGGCGTTTTTTGTTGTAAGTCCTTCTCCCTCAACTAATCTTTTTTCAGCGCCCGTGGCTCATTCGAACGCATGGCGGTTTGCTGTGCCCGGCGTTTGAAAGGTGCGATGACGAACGGCAAAAGATCGACGCTTGACAAGATTTCGGCGTAAACGTATGTTTCAAACAACTGTTTGACCGTCACAACAAATCAACACGGTCGTTCATTCCCGGTTACATCAGCAGAGGTTTATCGCTATGCCTGACTACAAGGCCCCCTTGCGTGATATTCGCTTCGTTCGTGACGAACTGCTCGGCTACGAAGCGCACTATCAGAGCCTTCCGGCTTGCGCAGACGCAACTCCGGACATGGTTGACGCCATTCTCGAAGAAGGCGCCAAGTTTTGTGAGCAGGTACTGGCACCGCTGAACCGCGTGGGCGACCTCGAAGGTTGCACTTGGAGCGAGTCCGGCGTGAAAACCCCGACAGGCTTCAAAGAGGCTTACAAGCAATTCGTTGAAGGCGGCTGGCCAAGCCTCGCTCACGACGTTGAGCACGGCGGCCAAGGCCTGCCGGAGTCGCTGGGTCTGGCAGTGAGCGAGATGGTTGGCGAAGCCAACTGGTCGTGGGGCATGTACCCAGGCCTGTCGCACGGCGCGATGAACACCATCTCCGAGCACGGCACGCCAGAGCAGCAAGAAGCCTATCTGACCAAACTGGTTTCCGGCGAATGGACTGGCACCATGTGCCTGACCGAACCGCACTGCGGCACCGACCTGGGCATGCTGCGCACCAAGGCCGAACCTCAGGCTGATGGTTCCTACAAAGTTTCCGGCACCAAGATCTTCATCTCGGCCGGCGAACACGACATGGCCGACAACATCGTCCACATCGTGCTGGCCCGCCTGCCGGACGCACCGGCTGGCACCAAAGGCATCTCGCTGTTCATCGTTCCAAAGTTCATGCCGAATGCTGATGGCACCGTCGGTGCACGCAACGCGGTGACCTGCGGTTCGCTGGAACACAAGATGGGCATCCACGGCAACGCCACCTGCGTGATGAACTTCGACGGCGCCACCGGTTACCTGATCGGCCCGGCGAACAAAGGCCTGAACTGCATGTTCACCTTTATGAACACCGCACGTCTGGGTACCGCACTGCAGGGCCTGGCCCACGCCGAAATCGGTTTCCAGGGCGGCCTGAAATATGCTCGCGATCGTCTGCAAATGCGCTCGCTGACTGGCCCGAAAGCGCCGGAAAAAGCCGCTGACCCGATCATCGTGCACCCAGACGTACGCCGCATGCTGTTGACCATGAAGGCGTTCGCCGAGGGCAACCGTGCGATGGTGTACTTCACTGCCAAACAGGTCGACATCGTCAAATACGGCGTCGATGAAGAAGAGAAAAAGAAAGCCGACGCACTGTTGGCCTTCATGACCCCGATCGCCAAAGCGTTCATGACCGAAGTCGGCTTCGAATCCGCTAACCACGGCGTACAGATCTACGGCGGCCACGGCTTCATCGCCGAGTGGGGCATGGAGCAGAACGTTCGCGACAGCCGCATTTCGATGCTGTACGAAGGCACCACCGGTATCCAGGCACTCGACCTGCTGGGCCGTAAAGTGCTGATGACGCAAGGCGAGGCTCTGAAGGGCTTCACCAAGATCGTCCACAAGTTCTGCCAGAACAACGAAGGCAACGAAGCCGTTGCAGAGTTCGTCGCACCGCTGGCGGCAATCAACAAGGAATGGGGCGAGCTGACCATGAAGGTCGGTATGGCCGCCATGAAAGATCGCGAAGAAGTCGGCGCGGCTTCCGTGGACTACCTGATGTACTCCGGTTATGCCTGCCTGGCTTATTTCTGGGCCGACATGGCGCGTCTGGCTGCTGAAAAGCTGGCAGAAGGCAGCGGCGACGCGGCGTTCTACACCGCCAAGCTGCAAACCGCGCGCTTCTACTTCCAGCGCATCCTGCCGCGTACCCGCACGCACGTGGCCACTATGCTGTCGGGCGCCAACAACCTGATGGACATGAAAGAAGAAGACTTCGCACTGGGCTACTAAGCCTTAACGCAGTCTCCTGAAAACCGCTGCTCCCGTTAGGGGGTAGCGGTTTTTTTGTTGGTGAACAGTTCAGATAGTCGGGCTACCGGCCGTTAAAGAGACAGTGTGTGATCTGGATCACATTGTGTGGGCTTGGCTGCACTTTGCAGGCACAATGCCATCTCTTTGATATGACGGGTCGGAGCTTTACCCTTGCCGCGTTCTTCCGCTGTACGTTTCAGCCATTTCCTACCTTCACTGCTGTTGTTACTCGCGGGGTTGGCGGCTGCGTACGTCAAAGACCTCAGCGTGTTCTTCACTTCGCTGTTCAATGTGTTGCCGACCCTGGTGCTGCTGTTGGGTGGCGCGTATTGCGCGGTTTATCGGCGTCAGCGTGAACTGTTTCTGATGCTCACGGTGTACATCGCCTACTTTTTGCTCGACACCCAGACCGACTATTACCGCGACAACGGCAAGGTCCGCGAAGACGCTGCGGTGGTCTTTCATCTTGTGTGTTTGCTGCTGCCGTTGTTGTTCGGCTTGTTCGCTGCGTGGCAGGAACGTACGCATCTGTTTCAGGACATGGTTGCGCGCTTCGCCGTGCTGCTGGCCTTCGGCAGCGTGGCGCTGGGGCTTGAGCAAAGTTATCCCCAGGCACTGCTGATGTGGCTGTCGGAAATCCGCTGGCCGGCGCTGCATGGCGCATGGATGAGTCTGATCCAGCTTTCCTATCCGGTATTTATCTCGGCGTTCCTGCTCTTGGCCTGGCAATACTGGCGCAATCCGCGTCCACTGCATGCGGCACAATTGGTTGGCCTGCTCGGCGTGTTCTGGATGCTGCCGAAAACCTTCATCCTGCCGTTTACCTTGAACATCATGTGCAGTCAGGTGATGTTGATGATTGCCGCCGCCGTTGCGCACGAGGCTTATCAAATGGCCTTCCGCGACGAACTGACCGGTCTGCCGGGACGTCGTGCGCTCAACGAACGCATGCAGCGCTTGGGCCGCAATTATGTGCTGGCGATGAGCGACGTCGATCACTTCAAGAAATTCAACGACACCCACGGTCACGATGTCGGTGACCAGGTACTGCGTCTGGTCGCCAGCAAGCTGTCGAAAATCAGTGGTGGCGGTAGGGCGTATCGCTACGGTGGTGAGGAATTTGCTCTGGTGTTCGCAGGCAAAACCCTTGAAGAGTGCATGCCGCACCTTGAGGTGATCCGAGAGTCGATTGCGTCCTACAGCATTCAACTGCGCAATCAGGAAAACCGTCCGCAGGATGATCAGCAAGGTCGCCAGCGCCGCGCCGGTTCGGGAGCGTCCAGTGTGTCGGTGACAGTGAGCATCGGTGTCGCCGAGCGAGTGGAGCAGCGCAACCCGGAACAAGTGCTGAAGTCCGCCGACGAGGCGCTTTACGCCGCTAAAGGCGCGGGGCGTAACTGCGTGATGGCGTACGGACAAAACCGCCGTGGCGCGGTGCGTATGGACACCGCTGCGGGTTGAGTGATGACGGCGCATTCAGCGTCTGCACAATGATTGTTTGGCGTGGTGGCCGGCAGTAGGTTGAGGCAATCTGCTGACGGAGAAGCCACCATGCCTGAGTACAAAGCTCCCCTGCGCGACATGCGCTTTCTGATCGACCACGTCTTCGACTTCCACGCCAATTACGCCGCTCTCGGCGCCCATGACGCCAGCCCGGACATGATCAACGCGATCCTCGAAGAGGGCGCGAAGTTCTGCGAGAACGTTCTGGCGCCGCTTAATCGCAGCGGTGACGAAGAGGGCTGCCATTTCGACAACGGTGTGGTGACAACGCCTACAGGCTTCAAGCAAGCCTTCGCACAATACGTCGAGGGCGGCTGGCACGGTCTGGCGGCGGACCCGACCTACGGCGGCCAAGGCCTGCCGAGCTCGCTGGGGCTGGTGATCAGCGAAATGGTCGGCTCCAGCAACACGTCGTGGGGCATGTACCCGGGGCTGACTCACGGCGCGATGTCGGCGATCCACGCCCACGGCAGCGCCGAGCAGAAAGAGACTTATCTGAGCAAACTCACCGCCGGGCAATGGACGGGCACCATGTGCCTGACCGAAGCCCACTGCGGCACCGACCTGGGCATCATCAAGACCCGCGCCGTGCCTCAGGCCGATGGCAGTTATGCGGTCACCGGCAGCAAGATTTTCATCTCTGCCGGCGAGCACGACATGAGCGACAACATCATCCATCTGGTGTTGGCCAAACTGCCGGACGCGCCGGCCGGAACCAAAGGGATTTCGCTGTTTATCGTGCCGAAATTCTTGCCGGATGCGACGGGTGAGGCAGGCGAGCGCAATGGCGTGTCCTGCGGTTCGATCGAACACAAAATGGGCATCAAGGCGTCGGCCACTTGCGTGTTGAACTTCGACGGCGCCAAGGGTTACCTGATCGGCGAGCCGAACAAGGGCCTGAACTGCATGTTCACCATGATGAACCATGCACGCCTTGGCACCGGGATGCAGGGTTTGTGTCTGGGTGAAGCGAGTTTCCAGGGTGCGATCAAATACGCCAACGACCGTTTGCAGATGCGTTCGCTTACCGGTGCCAAAGCCCCGGACAAAGCCGCCGATCCGATCATCGTTCACCCGGATGTGCGGCGCATGTTGCTGACCATGAAGGCCTTCAACGAGGGCAATCGTGCGCTGACGTATTTCACCGCGCAGTTGCTTGATGTCGCGCATCTGAGCAGCGATGCCGAGGCGCGTCAGGAGGCTGAGGACTTGCTGGCGTTCCTCACGCCGATCTGCAAGGCGTTCATGACCGACACCGGGCTGGAAGTGACCAACCACGGCATGCAGGTGTTTGGTGGCCACGGTTTTATTCGCGAGTGGGGCATGGAGCAGTTGGTTCGCGACTGTCGGATCGCGCCGATCTACGAAGGCACCAACGGCATTCAGGCGCTGGATCTGCTGGGGCGCAAGGTGCTGGGCAGTCAGGGCAAGTTGCTGCGCGGCTTCACCAAAATAGTCCATAAGTTCTGCGCGGCCAACGCCGAGCACCCGCAACTGGGCAGTTTCGTTGCGCAGCTCAATGAGTTGAACCAGCAGTGGGGCGACCTGACCATGAAGGTTGGGATGGCGGCGATGAAGAACCCGGATGAGGTGGGCGCGGCGTCTGTGGATTATTTGATGTACAGCGGTTACATCATCCTCGGTTATCTGTGGCTGCGTATGGCATTGGTGGCGCAGGCGCAACTGGACGCGGGCGAGGGTGAGGCGGATTACCTGCGCGGGAAGTTGGCGACGTGCGAGTTTTACTTCAAGCGTTTGTTGCCGCGTACGGCAGCGCATCGGGCGGCGATCGAGGCGGGGAGTGATTGTTTGATGAAGTTGCCTGCTGAACTGTTTGCGCTTTAAGGAAGATCAAAAGATCGCAGCCTTCGGCAGCTCCTACATAGGATCGTGTTTTACCTGTAGGCGCTGGCGAAGGCTGTGATCTTTTTTGATGACTAAAAATAACAAAACAGTCACCGGTTGACCCTATGTGTCGCAAAAGTTGTTGAGGTACACTCCGGCTCAACGAAAACACCATTCCACGAATCACCTGTTTAGATCTTGCGAGGTTTGCCATGGCTGACTACAAAGCGCCGCTGCGCGATATGCGCTTCGTCCTCAATGAAGTGTTCGAAGTCGCCAAACTCTGGGCTGAACTGCCAGCGCTGGCCGAGACCGTCGACGCCGAAACTGTTGAAGCCATTCTCGAAGAGGCCGGCAAGGTCACCAGCAAAAGCATCGCGCCACTGAGCCGTGCGGCTGACGAAGAAGGTTGCCATTGGGCCGACGGTGCCGTCACCACACCGGCAGGTTTCCCACAGGCTTATCAGACTTATGCCGAAGGCGGCTGGGTCGGCGTTGGCGGTGATCCGGCCTACGGCGGCATGGGCATGCCCAAAGCCGTGTCGGCGCAAGTCGAAGAAATGGTCAACTCCGCCAGCCTGTCCTTCGGTCTGTACCCGATGCTGACCGCCGGCGCCTGCCTGTCGATCAACGCCCACGCCAGCGAAGAGCTGAAAGCTGCGTACCTGCCGAACATGTACGCCGGCGTCTGGGCCGGTTCCATGTGCCTGACCGAGCCACACGCCGGTACTGATCTGGGGATTATTCGCACCAAGGCCGAGCCTCAGGCCGACGGTTCCTACAAGGTCAGCGGCACCAAGATCTTCATCACCGGTGGCGAACACGACCTCACCGAAAACATCATCCATCTGGTGCTGGCGAAACTGCCGGACGCGCCAGCGGGTCCGAAAGGCATTTCGCTGTTCCTCGTGCCGAAGTTCATGGTCAACGCCGACGGCAGCCTGGGCGCGCGCAACCCGGCGAACTGCGGTTCGATCGAACACAAAATGGGTATCCAGGCCTCCGCGACCTGCGTGATGAACTTCGACGAAGCCGTGGGTTATCTGGTTGGCGAGCCGAACAAAGGCCTCGCCGCGATGTTCACCATGATGAACTACGAACGTCTGGGCGTCGGCATCCAGGGCCTGGCCACCGGCGAGCGCTCTTACCAGAACGCCGTTGAATATGCGCGTGACCGTCTGCAAAGCCGTTCGCCAACCGGCGCGCAGAACAAAGACAAAGTCGCAGACCCGATCATCGTCCACCCGGACGTGCGGCGCATGCTGCTGACCATGAAAGCCTCGAACGAAGGCGGCCGTGCGTTCTCCACCTACGTGGCGATGCAACTCGACACCGCCAAGTTCAGCGAAGACGCCACCACCCGCAAACGTGCGGAAGATCTGGTTGCACTGCTGACGCCGGTGGCCAAGGCGTTCCTCACCGATCTGGGTCTGGAAACCACCGTGCACGGCCAGCAGATTTTCGGCGGCCACGGCTATATCCGCGAGTGGGGTCAGGAGCAACTGGTGCGCGACGTGCGCATCACCCAGATCTACGAAGGCACCAACGGCATTCAGGCACTGGACCTGGTCGGTCGCAAGATCGTCGGCAGCGGTGGCGCGTTCTACAAACTGTTCGCCGACGAGATCCGCCACTTCACCGCCACCGCGAGTGCCGATCTGGGCGAATTCACCAAACCGCTGAACGATGCCGTCAACACCCTCGACGAGCTGACCTCGTGGCTGCTGGATCGGGCGAAAAACAACCCGAACGAAATCGGCGCGGCCTCAGTCGAATATCTGCAAGCGTTTGGATACGTTTCCTACGCCTACATGTGGGCGTTGATGGCCAAAGCCTCGTTGGGTAAAGAAGCGCAGGACGATTTCTATGCCAGCAAGCTCGGCACCGCGCGCTTCTACTTCGCCCGTTTGCTGCCGCGTATTCACTCGTTGAGTGCGTCGGTGAAGGCCGGTAGCGAGTCGCTGTTCCTGCTGGATGCAGCGCAATTCTGATGCGATGACGTCATGTAAGCATTTGCTTACATGACGTGCTGCTGTTCTCCCATATGCGTGGATTGGATCCACGGCTAATCTACATTTCATGGACGTCGCGCAGGAAGCGCAAAGCAACAACACGGACACGTAGGATTCTGCCAGGGTGGCGGAGTGAAATGGATGTCAGGGAAACAGTCTGCAAAGCCCCGCTTCGGCGGGGTTTTCTTTTGCCTGCAGAAAAGTAGTCAGGCCAGCGGATCCAGCGCCGGCTTCACTTCGCGCTCCATCACTTCCTCCAGCAACGTTTGTAACAGTGCCAAAGGCGCCTGCTGACGCTGCACATCGCGACAGACCAACCCAACCTTCAGCGGCACCCTGGGTTCGCTCAGCGGTTTCCACAGCAAATCCTGATCGTCGTACTCCTTTTGCGAACGCCCCGGCAGCACCGTCGCCAGTTTGGTGTGTGGCAGGCTGTCGAGAATCCCCACCATATTGTTCAGCTCAGCCTGCACCTGCGGGCGACGTCCCAGCGCGGTCAGTTGCGCCTGCCAGATCTGGCGGATCTGAAATTCTTCGCCCAGCAGCAACATCGGCAACTCGGCAGCCTGGCGCATCGAGACTTTCTTGAATTCACGCAAGGGGTGATCGGCTGGGATGACCAGCGTCAGCTCATCTTCGTAAAGCATGACGCCATGCAGCCCAGGTTGGCGCGGCGGCAGATAACTAATGCCGATGTCCAATGAACCGTTGAGCAGTCGCCGCTCGATCTCAAGTCCGGTCAACTCATAAATCTGCACCACCAGATGCGGCTGCGCTTTACGCACCCGCTCAAGCATTTGTGGCACCAGACTAGTGTGAACCGTTTGCAGCACGCCGATCGCCAGCGTGCGCAAGGCCTGTCCTTTGAAATTCCCCAACGCCTCGCGCGCCCGTTGCAAACCATCGAGCAGCGGCAACGCGTGGTTGTACAAGGTGTGCGCTGCCAGGGTAGGCAGCAGGCGCTTGCTGCTGCGTTCGAACAGGGTGACGTCGAGGTTCTGTTCGAGCTGGCGGATCTGCTGCGAGAGCGCCGGTTGCGAAATCGACAGGCGTTCCGCCGCCCGGCCGACATGACCTTCCTCGTAGACCGCGACGAAATAACGCAGTTGTTTGAAATCCATAAGTAATGCTTATCGAAAATGCTGGTAAATCGAAATGGCCCGCAAGCCTCGGTGAGCCTAGTCTAACCGCATTCACAAGGCTTACAGGGCCAGAAAGCGCGATGAATAGCGTTCGCTTCGACAGTGTTTGCATAGGCAGTTCAAAACACCTGAAACGAGGTGTTTTTCAATGAATCTGTTCAGTTTGCGGCGTCAGACGCCGAGTCTTGATGACCTCGCCTTCGAGGCCAATCCTGCAGAAAGCAGCGAAAATCTTAGCGTTGAAAGGCTGATGCCCAGCATCGAACGACCGCAGCAGGTGTTCGTCCGGGGGCAGGGGTCGTGGCTGTGGGACAGTAACGACCGCGCATACCTCGATTTTTCCCAGGCCGGTGGCGCCAACAGCCTTGGCCACAGTCCTTCGGCATTGGTCAAAGCCATCAGCAGTCAGGCGCAGGCGCTGATCAATCCCGGTTTCAATCTGCATAATCGCGGCATGCTCAGCCTTGCCGAGCGCCTCTGCGCCGCCACTTTCAGCGATCAGGCGTACTTGCTCAACAGCGGCAGCGAAGCCTGTGAAGCGGCGATCAAACTGGCGCGCAAATGGGGCCAACTGCATCGCGGCGGCGCGTCGCGGATTATTGTTGCGAAGCAGGGTTGTCATGGCCGTAGTCTGGCGACGATTTCCGCCTCCGACAGCTGCAACCTGCACAACCGTTTTGCGCCACTGCTGCCGGGTTTTGATCTGGTGCCGTTCAACGACTTGCCGGCCCTGCACGCCGCGGTCGATGCTCAGACCGTGGCGATCATGCTGGAGCCGATCCAGAGCGACGCCGGCGTTGTGCCGGCGACCGAGCATTACCTCAAAGGTGTCGAACGACTGTGCCGCGAATTGGGCATTCTGCTGATTCTCGACGAAGTACAGACCGGCATCGGTCGCTGCGGCACCTTGCTCGCCGAACAATCCTACGGCGTGCGCGCCGATATCGTTGTGCTCGGCAAAGGGCTTGGCGGCGGTGTGCCGTTGGCGGCGCTGCTGGCGCGGGGCAAGGCCTGCTGTTTCGAGGCCGGCGAACTCGGCGGTACGCATCACGGCAATGCATTGATGACGGCGGCCGGTCTGGTAGTGCTCGACAGCGTGTACGACCGCAGCTTCCTCCAGCAGATCAACGACAACGGCCAATACCTGCGCGAAGGCCTGGCTCGATTGGCGCACCGCTATGACCACGGCGAATTGCGCGGCCAAGGCCTGTTCTACGGATTGACCCTGTCAGACGATTCCGCCGAAGCCGTGGTCCACGCCGCACTGCATGAAGGCCTGCTGCTCAATGCCCCGCAAGCCAACTGCCTGCGCTTCACCCCGGCGCTCACCGTGAGCAAAACCAACATCGACGAAATGCTCCTGCGCCTGGGTCGCGCCTTCTCGCGAGTGCGAACCGCACAACTGCAATGCCGCAAGGGGATTGCCGTCTGAACTGAAGTTTCCTACCCGATTTCCAGAACCGTCTCGCGGTATAACGCACGCCCCACGCCTGATTCTTTTGGCGTGGGGCGTTTTTTTGTGGCCGGGTTTTGCAGATGGTGTTTAGAGCTTGAGAGTTCGTCGTGCGAATGGTTTTTTAGGAGGTCCCTGCGACATCTGAATTGAAGGATTTACGAAAGTTAGCCAAAGCCTATGCTCAGCTGACCGAGGAGCAGATCCGGGATTTGTTGGCAATGAAGGAGTTTGTGGAGATATTTCATGAGTAAGAAATTCAAAAGTGAAGTTTTTGGATCGATACACGAATCAGCCAGCGCTCTACTGGCTGTCGGCGCAATCAGCAAGGCAACAATGCGGGAGTTTGATGAGTCGTGTCTGGCAACGGTTCCTGAAGCGATCCCGGCGGAACAGATCAAGGCTCTGCGCGAACGCAATAACGTTAGCCAGCCGGTATTCGCTCGCTACTTGAACACGAGCGCGTCGACAGTCAAACAATGGGAGTCGGGAGACAAACACCCCAGCGGAATGGCGCTGAAGTTACTGAGTATCGTGCAGAAGCACGGACTGCAAATTCTTGGCTGAGCTATCAGTTTGATACCGACACCGTGATTAGCACTGAACCCTGACGAGCGGCGCAGGTCGATTAGCTTGTATGGCTCAAGTGAGCCAACCCCCATACAGGAGCTGCCCCATGGATTTCATTCGCATCATCATCGCTATTCTGTTGCCACCACTGGGCGTGTTTCTGCAGGTCGGGTTTGGCGGGGCGTTCTGGTTGAACATTCTGCTGACGTTGTGCGGTTATATTCCGGGGATCGTGCATGCGGTGTATATCATCGCCAAGCGCTGAGTTCTGCGGCGCCAAGTAGATAGCTTTCGCGAGCAGGCTCGCTCCCACAGGGGATTTGTGAACAACACCGATCCAATGTGGGAGCGAGCCTGCTCGCGAATGGGGCTGCGCGATTTCTGCGGGGCGCCCTGATCAGTCCGCCAACCCCATCACGCGGCGATAAAACTTCCACTCCTGCTCCAGCGCATGCGCCTGATTGGCCGCGCGACGGAAGCCGTGGCGTTCGTCGGGGTAGTAATGCGCTTCGACCGCGATGCCGTTCTGCTCCAGCGCCGTGACCATGTCGCGGGTTTGTTGCGGGACAACCACGGCGTCCAGTTCTCCCTGAAAGAAGATCACCGGTACGCGGATGTTGTTTGCGTGCAGCAACGGTGTGCGTGCGGCGTAGCGTTCGGCGTCTTGCTCGGGATCGCCGATCAGCCAGTCCAGATAATCACTCTCAAATTTGTGCGTTGCCCGAGCCAACGCAACCGGGTCGCTAACGCCGTACAAACTCGCTCCGGCGCGGAAGACGTGTTTGAACGCCAGCGCACATAACGTGGTGTAGCCGCCCGCGCTACCACCTCGAATGAATGCGCGTTCACCGTCGATCAAACCCTGTTCGGCGAGATAACTCACCACCGCACAAGCATCCTCGACATCCACCTCGCCCCAGCTCAGATGCAGTGCCTGTCGATATTCCCGGCCATAACCGCTGCTGCCGCGATAGTTGAGATCGGCGACGGAGAAGCCGCGTTGCGTCCAGTACTGGATTCGCGGATCAAGCATCGGGTAGCAGGCTGATGTCGGGCCGCCGTGAATGAACACCACCAGCGGCGGTTTTGTCTCGCCGCTCATGGCTGGATAAAAGAATCCATGCGCTTCGCCCGAACCGCTTGGGTAGCGCAGGGTTTGCGGACGGCTGATGCGTTCGGCGGGCAGGGGCGCAACACCACCGGCCAGCACTTTCACTTCGCGACTCGTTCGATCAATAACGATGACCGCCGAAGGGCTGATCGGCGAGGCGGCGATGCAGTAGATGTTTTGTGCATCCAGCGCCAAGTGGCGGAAGCGGCTGTAATCCCCCGTGTAATCTTCATCGCCAAGCGTCAGACGCCCAAAACCACCTTCGCTCCAACTGGCAAGAAAGGAATCCCCAACAGGAAACCAGGTGCAGCCGCCGAGTTGCCACGGTGCTGGCGCGTGATCGGCTTGCGCAGCAGGTAATGGCTCCAAACCGGCGGAAGTCTCAGCCCACGGCTGCCAGAATCCACCACGATCGGTCAGGCAATAAAGGCGATTGTCGGCATCGAATCGCGGTTGTTGGATGGACTCTTCAAACTCGGCGCCGGCAACGCATCGCGGCGAACTAAAAGCGCTATTGGTCGAACGCTCAGCCACCATCAACCGGGTCGACGTCCACGGCTGATGCGGCCGACTCCACTCGATCCAGGCCAAACGCTGGCCATCCACACTAAGGATTGGCGCCGCATAAAAATCCGCGCCTTCAGCCAATAAATGCCGCCCACCGTCAGCCAGATCGATTGCTACCAGCCGATGCTGATCTTGCTGTTCTTCGACCGCCAGCACTTGGCCGAAAGCAAAATGCAGATCGCCATAACGGCACTCGCCCGAGGTCAATGCTTCCGGCTCGCCACCGAGCTTCTGGCGATACAACTGCTGATCCGCCTCAGCGACGAAAACCACCCCATCCGGCGTCAGACAAAACGCGCCACCGCCATATTCGTACACCCGACTGCGCACGCTGAAGCCATCCGGCGTCAGACATTTCGCCACGCCATCGCGCCAATGCCAGATCCGGCACGCGGCATCTTCCGGGCGGTATTCATTCCAGAACAAACCATTGGCGCCGAGCTGCAGTTCGGCGAAATCCATGCCGGCAGCGACGGCTTGCAAGGCGCTGAAAGGCTCAGCCCTTGGCGATGAGGCGTGAGTTTCGTTCATTGCGGAAGGCCAGTTGTTCGATGGTTTGAGTGGCGGTCTCGGCTTCTTCGCGGGCCTTGAGAATCACGCCGTGATGTTCGGACTTGCTGCACACCGGGTCGGCATTGCTCGCATCACCAGTGAGCATGAACGCCTGGCAGCGGCAGCCGCCGAAGTCTTTTTCTTTCTCGTCGCAGGAGCGGCACGGCTCGGGCATCCAGTCGTAACCGCGAAAGCGGTTGAAGCCGAACGAGTCGTACCAGATGTGCTGCATGCTGTGATCGCGCACATTGGGAAACTGCACCGGCAGCTGTCGGGCGCCATGGCAGGGCAGGGCGGTGCCGTCCGGGGTGACCGTCAGAAAGATGCTGCCCCAGCCGTTCATGCAGGCTTTTGGGCGTTCTTCGTAATAATCCGGGGTAACGAAAATCAGCTTGCATGGATGCCCTTCTGCTTCCAGTTTCGCCCGATATTCGTTGGTGATGCGCTCGGCACGCACCAGTTGTTCCTTGGTCGGCAACAGGCCGAAACGATTGAGCTGCGCCCAACCGTAGAACTGGCAGGTGGCGAGCTCGACGAAGTCGGCTTCGAGCGCAATGCACAGCTCGATGATGCGGTCGATCTTGTCGATGTTGTGCCGATGGGTGACGAAGTTCAGCACCATCGGATAGCCGTGGGCCTTAACCGCGCGGGCCATTTCCAGCTTCTGCGCGAAGGCTTTTTTCGAGCCGGCAAGCAGGTTGTTCACTTGCTCGTCGCTGGCCTGGAAACTGATCTGGATGTGATCGAGACCGGCCTTCTTGAAGTCGCTGATTTTCTGCTCGGTCAGACCGATGCCTGAGGTGATCAGGTTGGTGTAGAAACCCAATTGCCGCGCTTCATGAATCAGCTCAGCGAGATCCTGACGCACCAGCGGCTCACCACCGGAAAAGCCCAATTGCGCTGCGCCCATCTCCCGCGCTTCGCGGAACACCTTGATCCACTGCTCGGTGCTCAGCTCTTTGCCCTGCTCGGCGAAATCCAGCGGATTGGAGCAGTACGGACATTGCAGCGGGCAGCGGTAGGTCAGCTCGGCGAGCAGCCACAGCGGCAGGCCGACTTCAGGCTTGGGCGGCAGATCAGGCAAGTTCGATCCAGTGCTGCGCACGGGCAACCTCCATGAATTGCTCGATGTCGTCACCGAGCTCAGGCACGCCGGGGAACTGTTCATCGAGTTTGGCGATGATCGCCGCGACATCGCGTTCGCCGTCGATCAAACCGCCGATCAACGCAGCGGTTTCGTTGAGTTTGATCATGCCTTCGGGGTAGAGCAGCACATGGCCTTTCTGCGCCGGTTCGTATTGGAAGCGGTAACCGGGACGCCAGGTCGGGATTTTGCTGCGGTCGAAACTCATAAGGTGATTCCTTTATGCCAGACCCGTTGTTCGGTGACGCTGTGGTACGGCGGGCGGTTCAGTTCGTAGGCCATGCTCATGGCATCGAGCATGCTCCAAAGAATGTCCAGTTTGAACTGGAGAATTTCCAGCATGCGCTCCTGGCCTTCGCGGGTCTTGTAGTGCTCGAGCGTGATCGCCAGACCATGCTCGACATCGCGCCGTGCCTGACCGAGACGGGTGCGGAAGTATTCGTAACCGGCCGGATCGATCCACGGGTAATGCTGCGGCCAGCTGTCGAGGCGCGACTGGTGAATCTGCGGCGCGAACAGTTCGGTCAGCGAGCTGCTGGCGGCTTCCTGCCAACTGGCGCGGCGGGCGAAGTTGACGTAGGCGTCGACGGCGAAACGCACGCCGGGCAGCACCAGTTCCTGGGAGCGCAGTTGATCCGGGTCGAGACCGACCGCTTGACCGAGTCGCAGCCAGGCTTCGATGCCGCCGTCTTCGCCGGGAGCTCCGTCATGGTCGAGCAGGCGCTGGATCCACTCGCGGCGGATTTCCCGATCGGGGCAGTTGGCGAGGATCGCCGCGTCCTTCAGGGGGATGTTCACCTGATAGTAGAAGCGGTTGGCGACCCAGCCCTGAATCTGCTCGCGAGTGGCGCGGCCTTCATACATCGCCACGTGGTAGGGGTGGTAGATGTGGTAATAGGCGCCTTTGGCGCGCAGGGCCGCTTCGAATTCGGCGGGGGACATTGGCGTGTCAGTCATGTTTGTTCTCCGGGGAACAACCCTAGAAATCTTTTCTGTTTGCACTGGCCTCTTCGCGAGCAGGCTCGCTCCCACAGGTTGATCGCATTCCAA
>NZ_JBSVXS010000031.1:0-55600 GCF_054070155.1 Pseudomonas sp. SDT291_1_S447 | reverse complement strand
GTGTCAGATACATCTACGTTGATTGACACACCGCTATCGCGAGCAGGCTCACTCCTACAAGGGAACTGTGTCAGTTCGAGGTGGCATTCCAGCGTGCGAGTACGGCTGGCAAATCGGTCAGGCTGCGGATTTCGGCGTCCGGCAAACGGTCCGCTTCCCAGACCTTGCCCGCCGGGTTAAACCAGATCGCCCGCAACCCGGCTTGCTGCGCCCCGGCAATGTCATCCCCCGGATGATCACCTATGTGCACGGCGGTTTCCGCAGTAGCGCCACCGCGCTGCAACGCTTCATGAAACAACCGGGCATCCGGTTTGGCGATGCCGATATCTTCGGCGCACAGCGCGAACTTGAAGTAATCCGCCAACCCCAACCGGCGCACATCGGCGTTGCCATTGGTGACCACGCCAAGCGCATAGTGATTGGCGAGAATCTCCAGCACTGGCTCGACTTCAGGGAACACTTCGATCTGATGCCGCGCATGCAGAAACACTTCAAAGCCCTTGTCTGCCAGGTCGGTTGCTTCACCATGGGCGTAGCCGGCGTCCTCCATCGCATGAAACAACACCCGCCGACGTAGAGCGCTGATCCGGTGCTTGAGTCCCGGTTCATTAGCCAATACCCGCTCACGGATCGACCACAAATGTTCGACCGGCACCGCGCCCAGATTCGGCGCATGTTCGCTCAGCCATTCGCGCAATATCGCCTCGGCACTGACGATCACCGGGGCGGTGTCCCACAGGGTGTCGTCGAGGTCGAAGGTGATCAACTGGATGCTCATGAATCGTCGCCTTTCATGCGTTTGGCCCGTGGATGGGCGCTGTCGTAGACCGCCGCCAGGTGCTGGAAGTCCAGATGGGTATAAATCTGCGTGGTCTTGATATCGGAGTGGCCGAGCAATTCTTGCACCGCGCGCAGATCCTGCGAGGATTCGAGCAGATGGCTGGCGAAGGAATGCCTGAGCATGTGCGGGTGCAGGTTCTGCCCCAGCTCACGTTCGCCGGCCAGTTTGACCCGCACCTGAATCGCTCGCGGGCCAAGGCGTCGGCCTTGCTGGCTGACGAACACGGCATCGTCCGCCGGGTTGGTCATGGCCCGCAACGGCAGCCATTGCTCCAGTGCTTCGCGGGCCTTTTTACCCACCGGCAGCAAACGGGTTTTGCTGCCCTTGCCGAGCACCTGAACCATGCCATCGGCGAGGTCGAGTTGATCGAGGTTGAGCCCGGTCAACTCGGAAAGACGCAGGCCGGAGGAGTAGAACAACTCAAGAATCGCCTGATCCCGACGCGCAAGAAAATCATCCTCGACCGCACCTTCAAGCAGTTGCAGCGCGCGGTCGGTGTCGAGGGTTTTCGGCAGACGGCGTTCGCCTTTCGGCGGCGCCAGACCGGTCGCCGGATCGTGGTCGCAAAGGCCTTCGCGGTTGAGGTAGTGATAGAGCCCACGCACCGCCGACAGCAGCCGCGCGAGGCTGCGCGAGGATTGTCCCTGCGCATGCAAACGGGCGATCAGGCTGCGCAGGCGTTGAATATCCAGCGCGGCCCAGCTGCCGATGTTCTGTTTCACGCACCAGCCGAGGACTTTGTCGAGGTCGCGGCGGTAGGCGGACAGCGTGTGCGGCGACACCTGTCGCTCACTGCGCAGGTGTTCGCAGTAAGCGTCCAGTTGCCGTTCCATGTTCAGCGTACCGAGCGCAGGGAGCTGTTGACCCGTGGCAGCACGCGGCCCATGACTTCGGCGATGTAGCTGAGGAACAGCGTACCTACCGAACTCTTGTAGTGCTGCGGGTCACGGCTGGCGATCGCCAGAATGCCGTGGATGCCTTGGTGGCTGACCGCGACCACGGCGGTAGAGCCGATTTGCTTGCGCTGTTCTTCGCCGAAGAGGAAGTCCAGTTCATGCTCGCGCAGGCTGCCGCTGACGCTTTTGCCTTCGGTGAGCAAGCCGCCGATGGCGACTTGGGCGTCAGCGTGGGTAACCCAGCGACCGACCGGTGCCGGGTTGTCACCGAGCAGGATCAGGCTGACAAAAGGCACCTGAAAATCCTGACGCAGACTGTCTTCGACGCTGATCACCACGTCTTCCAGGCTGCTGGCGTCCATCAGGGACAGGATCAAACGACGGGTCTTGTCGAACAGGCGATCGTTGTCGCGGGCGACGTCCATCAAATGCGAGAGGCGGTGACGCATCTCGATGTTGCGGTCGCGCAGGATAGTCATCTGCCGCTCGACCAGCGAAACGGTGTCACCGCGCTGGTGAGGAATGCGCAAGGCGGGCAGCAGTTCTTCGTGCTCGACGAAGAAGTCCGGATGCGCCTCGAGGTATGCGGCAACCGCTGCCGCCTCGAGGCTCTCGGACGCTGATTCGTCGGACTGTCGGGCGGGTACCTGAGGCTTATCGGTCATGGTTTCTGCTCACTCAAAGACGCACTTGTCCTTCGTATACACGCACTGCCGGACCGGTCATCAGTACCGGTTGGCCAGGGCCTGCCCATTCAATGGACAGACGCCCGCCGGGCAGATCGATCAATAGCGGCGAATCCATCCACCCCTGGCTGATCGCAGCGACAGCCGCTGCACACGCGCCGGTACCGCAGGCCTGGGTTTCCCCGGCACCGCGTTCCCACACGCGCAATTGCGCACGGTTGCGGTCGATGACCTGGAGAAAACCGACGTTCACTCGCGCGGGGAAGCGCGGATGGTGTTCGATTTTCGGCCCCAGTTCATGCACTGGCGCACTGTTGATGTCCTGCACGCGCAATACCGCATGCGGGTTGCCCATCGACACGGCGGCCAGTTCGACCGTGGTGCCGTCGACTTCCAGCTGATAGCTGCTGGCCTGAGCCGGCGCGTCGAACGGAATGTCCGCCGGCACCAGACGCGGGGCGCCCATGTTCACGCCGATCTGGCCGTCGTTACGCACGTCCAGTTCAATGATGCCGCCCTTGGTCTCGACGCGAATCTGCCGTTTGGCGGTCAGACGCTTGTCGAGCACGAAGCGCGCAAAACAGCGCGCACCGTTGCCGCACTGCTCGACTTCCGAGCCATCGGAATTGAAGATCCGGTAACGGAAATCCACGTCCGGGTTGCTCGGCGCCTCGACGATCAGCAACTGGTCGAAACCGATACCGGTGTGGCGGTCGCCCCATTGCTTGGCGTGCTTTGGCTGAATATGCGCGTGCTGGCTGACCAGGTCGAGAACCATGAAGTCATTGCCCAAGCCGTGCATTTTAGTAAAACGCAGCAGCATGGGTTACTCCGGCAGCAGGCTTTCGCCGGCAAACAGCTCAGCCACGGTTTCGCGGCGGCGCACTTCAAAAACCTGGTCACCGTCTACCAGCACTTCGGCCGCACGGCCACGGGTGTTGTAGTTCGAACTCATTACAAAACCGTAGGCACCGGCCGAATGCACGGCCAGCAGATCGCCTTCGGCCAGGGCCAGTTCGCGATCCTTGGCGAGGAAGTCGCCGGTTTCGCAGATCGGGCCGACGATGTCGTATTTGCGCGCAGCGGTGTCACGCGGTTTGACCGCGGTAACGTCCATCCACGCTTGATACAGCGCCGGGCGAATCAGGTCGTTCATTGCCGCGTCGACGATGGCGAAATCTTTGTGTTCGGTGTGCTTGAGGTACTCGACCTGCGTCAGCAGCACGCCGGCGTTGGCAACGATGAAACGGCCCGGCTCGAACACCAGCGCCAGATCACGACCGTTGAGACGCTCGCGCACGGCTTTGATGTAGTCGGCAGCCAATGGCGGCTCTTCATCGCGATAACGCACGCCCAAACCACCACCAAGATCGATGTGGCGCAGGTGAATGCCGCAGTCGCCGAGGCGATCGACCAGATCCAGCAGACGATCAAGGGCATCAAGGAACGGTGGCAGCGTGGTCAGTTGCGAACCGATGTGGCAGTCGACGCCGACCACTTCGAGGTTCGGCAGATGCGCGGCGCGCACGTACACGTCTTCGGCGTCGGCGATGGCGATGCCGAACTTGTTCTCTTTGAGACCGGTGGAAATGTACGGGTGGGTGCCGGCATCGACGTCCGGGTTCACCCGCAGCGACACCGGTGCGCGAACGCCCAGTTCGGCGGCAACCACTTGCAGGCGCTCGAGCTCATCGGTGGATTCGACGTTGAAGCAGTGCACGCCGACTTCCAGTGCGCGACGCATGTCGTCACGGGTCTTGCCGACACCGGAGAAGACGATCTTGTCAGCACTGCCGCCAGCGGCGAGAACGCGTTCCAGCTCACCACGGGAAACGATGTCGAAACCGGCACCGAGACGGGCCAGGACATTCAGCACGCCGAGGTTGGAGTTGGCTTTGACCGCGAAGCAAACCAGATGTGGCATGCCGGCAAGCGCATCGGCGTAGGCCAGATACTGGGCTTCGATGTGCGCGCGCGAATAAACATAAGTGGGCGTGCCGAAACGGTCGGCGATGGCTGACAGCGCCACGCCTTCCGCGAACAGCTCCCCGCCACGGTAGTTAAAAGCGTCCATGGCGATCCCTTAGTAAACGTCGTGCTTGTGTGCTTTCGAAGCAGGCTGCTTTTGCGAAGACTGGGCTTGCTCGGCCGGGTCCTGATCATCATCGGGCAGGTACAGCGGGCCTTTTTGACCGCAGGCCGAAACAAGGCAGGCAACCGCGACGAGCGCAGCAAGGGAAGAGATCAGGCGCTTCATGGCGAAATCCTTGAAAATGCGTTAATTGCGCCGGAGTATACCGGCCACCCGGCGGCTTGCCTATGCGAGGGGGTTCCCGTCCGGCGGGGCTTGCCTAAAGCTGCTCGAACCGCCGCAATCTCCTGTAGGAGTGAGCCTCCTCGTGATAGCGGAGTGTCAGATACCTATATGCTGACTGACACACCGCTATCGCGAGCAGGCTCACTCCTACAAGGGTTTGGTGTCAGGAGTGGGGCAGGGTGCTTGGTCGTTAATCTTTGCAATCGGCCGGCAGCGTCCGTATCTTTCGGCGCTTGTGCCTGATCAGACATTTTTTGAGGTTGCCGCAATGAGTTTGTCCGAAGCCCGTTTTCACGATCTGGTCGATGAAACCCAGGAAAAACTGGAAGACATCTTTGACGAAAGTGATCTGGATATCGACCTGGAGAGCTCGGCCGGTGTGCTGACCGTCAAGTTCGAAAACGGCTCGCAGCTGATCTTCAGCCGCCAGGAGCCGCTGCGTCAGCTGTGGCTGGCGGCGGTGTCCGGTGGTTTCCACTTCGACTACGACGAAGAAAGCGAGCGCTGGATGTGCGACAAGAGCGAAGAGCAATTGGGCGAAATGCTCGAGCGCATCGTCAAGCAGCAGGCCGGCGTTGAATTCGACTTCGAAGGTCTGTGATTCCGTGACTGATACTGCTCCCGCTCGTCCGCCGAAGCCGCTTTACAGCAATGTCAGCGCGGCAGTGCCTTCGCCGTGCAGCGGTGTATGCCGACTGGACGAGCAAAAGGTCTGCCTCGGCTGCTTCCGCCATGTCGAAGACATTCGCGAATGGCGCTCGGCGGACGATCAACGCCGCCGGGTCATCTGCGCCCAAGCCGCAGACCGCCGCAATTCCTCAATGTAGGGGCCGGCCGGGTGGGTGACTTGTATATTTTTTGAGCTGTGATAGTGTCCGAACACGCCTCAACCCATCGAGGCCTGGTGAAAACCCCGTCTTTTTTGGCGGGGTTTTGCTTTTTTTGTGTGCAGAAGAAAGGAGTCTGCCCGGATCATGACCGCACCTTCCATCACCCTTACCCGTCTGGACGTGCAACGTCTGGAACGCCTGATCGATAGCCTGAACGATAAAGACCAGGCTGCGCCGGGCGTGATTGCGCTGCAAACCGAACTGGACCGCGCCGACACCGTGGTCGGCCACGATGAAGTGCCCGCCGATGTCGTGACGATGAATTCCCGTGTGCATTGCCGCGAAGAAGGCAGTGGCAAGGATTACCACCTGACGCTGGTCTATCCGAAGGATGCCAACGCCGATGAAGGCAAGATCTCGATCCTGGCCCCGGTCGGCAGCGCGTTGCTGGGCTTGAAAGTCGGTCAGCACATCGACTGGCCGGCACCCGGTGGCAAGACCCTCAAACTGACTTTGCTGGAAGTCGAATCGCAACCGGCCAACGGTGGCGCTTTTCCCGAGTAACCCGCCTCAGACCTGTTCGAGTGCCTCGTTCAGGGCGCGCTCCAGGTCAGCCTTGTAGCGCAGATACAGATTGCTTGAACTCTGCCCGTCACCGAGCAGGCCCGAAAGGTCGAGGTCGGTGATGTAGCAGCGATAGCGTTCGCTGTCGCGGCGCTGTTCGACAATCTCCCGGGCGACCACGCTGAACAGCTGGTCGCCATGTTCCAGCTCGCTGAATTCCCGTTGATTGCAATACAAAGTGACCTGCACTTCGCCCGGTGCGGCTTTGCCGACGATCGCCTGCACGTCGTAGAACGGCTTGTTCACTGGCGTCTGCGGTGCCGGCCGTGTTTCGACCCGTCGTGCGCGCCCCGGGCCGGAAGGCAATAACTGGTAATACAAAGTTTCAAGGCGGCTATCCGGGCCGGCGTCCATCGGTAGCACGGCTTCGCGGCGGAACAAGATCGATTGCAGGAAACGCTGCAACGGCACCAACAGACTCTGCTCGTCGTGATAGGGCAAATGTTGCTGCCACAGCGCATTGAACTCATCCAATACGTACAACTCGGCCTGCTGTTCGGTGATCCGGTAGAACACTTGAATACATTCCGGCTGGCCCATCGGCAGGATCAGCGCGAGGTCGTGATCTTCCAGCGCCATCGGATCCAGGTGCAGCGGACTGTAGCGCGGCTGTTCTTCACCGAGGTAATCGAGCAGGGCGGGCAGGGTGGCGAGGGCGATATGGTTGACCTGGCCCGGCACCAACTCCAGCACGTGATAGTGCTGCTGCACTTGAATCAGGTAGCGATGATTCAACTCGCTGAGCAACAGATTCTGTGCGGTGTCGATGATTTCCTCGACGCGACGGGCGATGAACTGTGCACGGTTGTGGCAGAAGCAGCGCACCTTCAACGACGGCTGCAAAGCCCCGCGTGGCAGGTTGTTGAGGTAATCGCGCAGGCAATCGAGCAGGGCGTGCGGGCCATCGAAGCGGTTGACCAGCACTTCGTTCCAGCTGTTGAGCGTGACTTGATCGAGGGTCAACACGAGGTTTTCGCGCACGCCGGCGTAACTCAGCGAGTCGGTACGCTCGGTGGTCATCAGGATATTGAGGTCGCGGTGATGTTTTAGCGGGTCAATCCCTACGTTGACCAGAATCAGCACTTCGCTCGGCACCGCGGCGCGCAGCAATGGCTCTTCAGCCACTGTAGGCAGGGGCAGGGCGATGCACTGTTGCAGGCTGCCGAGCAGGTTGAACAGCTCAAATTCGCTCAGGTCGCTGGTGCCGGGATGCAAAGCCAGGCGAGTGCTGCTGTCGATCACACCGTTGCGGTGGCACCAGGTCAACAGCTCCAGTAACTCGCGGCTGCGCTTGATTGGCGCGAAGTGTTCCCACTCCAATGCGGTCAGGCTGCCGTTGTACAGGCCCCACTGGGTTTGCCCCGGTTCCTTTTTGTTACGCGACTGCACCAGCGTCAGGGTGTCTTCGGCCAGATCCGGGGCGATGCCGGGGTTGATGAACTCGACCTTGTCGGCCTTGCGCTCGAAGGCTGCGTAGAGCCGACGGCCGAGCACATTGAGGTCGCGCTTGTTGATCAGGCTGACGGTCTGCTCGGTGCGGGCGAATTGGGTCAGGAAGCGATAGCTGTAGTTCAGCTCATTGACCAGCGCGCGGCGTTCGGCGCTGACCTGGCGGACTTTCCACTGACTGCGGCTGTCGAGCAGGGTCAGTTGTCGCTGATCCCAATGCCACTCGCTGGCAAGCCGTTCCAGCAACGTGCGTTGCCAGCTCTGGGTGCGGCTGTTGCCGGTGAGCTTGCGGTTGATCTTCAGGTACAGCGCGCGGCGCACCAGTTCCAGCCGCTCCGGCTCGTTGCGCGCGGTGAGGTATTCCTCGATACGCCGGTACACGACCATGTACGGGTCCAGTTCATCCAGATCCAGTTGGTTGGCGAACACGGCTTTTTTGAAGCGCAGGCTCAGGCACTGCACCTGCGGGTGTTCGCTGGCGTAGACCTCGGTCAGCAGCAGTTTGAGCACCGATTTGTACGGTGACTCGATGCCTTTGAACAACTGCCACAATCCGGCGCCGATGAACTCGCCTGGCGGGATTCTCGCCAGATGACCAAGGTCGAGGGTTTCGTCGGCGCGGATGAAACGCTTGGACAGCAGGGTGTGGGTGTAGAGGTCGTAGGCGGTTTCTTCGTAAACCGGCACCAGCCACCAGATCGGCGTGCGCCCGGCCAGCCAGATTGCGGTGCGGTAAAACTCGTCCAGCAACAGATAGTGCTGAGTGCTGCCGCAGTTTTCCGAGCTGAGCTGGGTGTCGCGTTCGCCTTTGACGAAGCGCTCCGGGTCGATCAGGAAAAAATGCGCTTCGGCGCCTTGGCTCGCAGCCCAGGTTTCGAGCAACTGACATTTCTTGCTCAGCTCACTGAGTTCACTTTCGCTCAAGTCAGGCGCGTGGCAGACCCACACGTCCATGTCGCTCTGATCGGCCTGTGCCAGCGTGCCAAGGCTGCCCATCAGGAACAGGCCGTGGATCGGTCGTGGCGGGTTGCTGCCGTGGCGCGGCTTGTAGGAGAACGAACGGGTCAGGCGTTGCGCTTCGGCAAGCGTATTGGTGTCCGGCTCGTAATTCGACAGACCGGCCGGCGTACTGCCCGAAACATAACCCGGCAGCAGGGGATGGTTGACGTGGAAGAACAGCGGCAACAGCGTCAACACGCTCTGTTGGCGCGTCGACAAACCTTCCAGGGCGCGGCCCAGGCGGCCTTCATTGAGTTTGAGAAAGCGCGCGCGTAGCTGGCTGAGGACCTTGCGGTCGATGCCTTCGTCCAGGTCGGGTCGGATTTCGTGGGTGCGCGTCATGTCAGCTCAAACCGGCTCGCAGGCTCGGACGTAGAGGGTCTCGGAATGTCAGGCAGTTTAGCCTTAGCGCAGCGGGACTTTTAAGCTGAATTTGTTTTTTGACGTCAGATTTATATCGCGGGAGGCCGGGCAGGCCCGCGGAAATCCCGTGGCAGGAGTTCCCGTGGGCGAAGTCAGGGGGAATCAGGCGGTTTCTTGCTCTCTCAGAATGGTCAGCACGGTTTGCACATTCTGTGCGGCGTCGCGACCGAGGCTGGTCAGATACCCGCCATCGGGCTGATCGGTGAGTTCTTTTTCGAAGAGGCGTTTGGCGGCAGCAATGTGTTTCGGGGCAGCGGTCTGATGAATTTTCAGACCTTCCTGGGAACTGTCCAGGTTGAAGAGTGCGAGGACTTCCAGTTCGGCAACCAACTCAGGGGTAAGCGACATAAGGACTCCAGACTTTCTAGGAATTGGACGACAGCGTCCCTAAGGTGAACCCGCTTTTGCGGCATGTCCAGTGCTCAGATCAGGGATTTTGTCTTGAGGCGGGTTCCAGTGTAGTCGCGGCCGGGGAGTTGGCTGGATGGATGGGTGACAAATTGTGTGGGAGCGAGCCTGCTCGCGAAAGCGGTGTGTCATTCACCAAATAAGTTGACTGATAAAACGCCTTCGCGAGCAAGCTCGCTCCCACAGGTGGGAATGTGTTGTTACTGCTTTTCGGGTGGCAACTCTGGCAATGCACGCAACGCCGCTTCGTACCATTCGGTATTGAACGCGCGGTCTTCATCGAGCATCGCGTCAATCTCATAGGCCAGCACATGCGCCATCAGGTTGAGGATTTCTTCACGCTCAGTTCCGACCAGTGTCAGCTTGTTGAAAGTCGCTTTGGCCGCTGGCGGGTTGTCGCTTTCGATCTGGTTCTCGATGGCTTCGATCAACGTAGCCTCGGCGAACTCTTCTTCGTCATTGTCGTTGTCGATGTCTGTCGGCTCGCTCATGGCAGGCTCCTCAAGGAAAGGCGCCAGTTTACCCGCATTCAGCGGCGTGATGCTGCTGGCGCGATTCGCCTGCGCGATCTATAAACAGGCACTGCCCACCCCGCACGGCCTGGAGGCTATTTGATGTTCAAGCTTTACGGATTCTCAGTCAGCAACTACTACAACATGGTCAAACTGGCGCTGCTGGAAAAAGGCCTGCCGTTCGAGGAGGTCACGTTCTACCCGGCGCAGACCCCGGAATCACTGGCCATCAGCCCGCGCGGAAAGGTGCCGGTGCTGGGCGTGGACGCCGGTTTCATTAACGAGACCGCGATCATTCTCGAATACCTCGAACAGACCCAGAAGGGCACGCCGCTGCTGCCGAGCGATCCGTTCGAGCGCGCGCAGGTGCTGGCAATTGCCAAGGAAATCGAGCTGTACATCGAGTTGCCGGGACGCGCTTGTTACGGCGAGGCGTTCTTTGGCATGACCCTGCCGGAGGCGATCAAGGAAAAGACCAAGACTGAATTGCAGCTGGGTTTTGCGGCGCTAGGCCGGCATGGCAAATTCGCCCCGTACGTGGCGGGCGACAGTTTGAGCATTGCCGATTTGTACTTCCTTTACAGCGTGCCGCTGGCCTGTGCGGTCGGGCAGAAGCTGTTCGGGATTGATTTGCTGGCTGAGATGCCACAGGCGAAGGCGTTGCTGGAGCGGCTTGAACAGAATCCGCATGTGCAGAAGATTGCAGCGGACAAGGATGCGGCGATGCCGGCGTTTTTGGCGATGATCGCTGCCAAGAAGTGATTTTTTTGCTGTTCTGAAGCTCGCATTCGCGAGCAGGCTCGCTCCCACAGAGTGATGTGCTGAAACACGATTACGTGTCCGACGCAAAACCTGTGGGAGCGAGCCTGCTCGCGAAGCTTTTGGCTTTTAGCGGCTGGCGATCAGCGCCTGGCCGCGAACCACCGCTGCCTTGACCTGCGCCGGCGCAGTGCCGCCGATATGGTCACGGGCATTCACCGAGCCTTCCAGGGTCAGCACGGCAAACACATCCTGCTCGATCTGATCGCTGAACTGGCGCAGTTCTTCCAGGCTCATCTCGGCCAGATCCTTGCCAGTGTCGACACCGTATTTCACGGCGTGACCAACGATCTCGTGGCAATCACGGAATGGCAGACCACGACGCACCAGATAATCCGCCAGATCGGTCGCGGTGGAGAAACCACGCAGCGCCGCTTCACGCATGATCGCGTGCTTCGGCTTGATCGCCGGGATCATGTCAGCGAAGGCGCGCAACGAGTCGCGCAAAGTGTCGGCGGCGTCGAACAGTGGCTCTTTGTCTTCCTGATTGTCCTTGTTGTAGGCCAGCGGTTGGCCCTTCATCAAGGTCAGCAGGCCCATTAGTGCGCCGAACACGCGGCCGGTCTTGCCACGCACCAGCTCTGGCACGTCGGGGTTTTTCTTTTGCGGCATGATCGAGCTGCCGGTGCAGAAACGATCCGGCAGATCGATGAACTGGAACTGCGCGCTGGTCCACAGCACCAGCTCTTCGGAGAAACGCGACAAGTGCATCATCGCGATGCTCGCGGCCGAGCAGAATTCGATGGCGAAGTCACGATCGGACACGTTATCCAGCGAGTTGCCGCCGACGGCGTCGAAACCCAGCAGCTGCGCGGTGTATTCGCGGTCGATCGGGTAGGTGGTGCCAGCCAGCGCAGCGCTGCCCAGCGGCATGCGGTTGGTGCGCTTGCGGCAGTCGACCAGACGCTCGTAGTCGCGGCTGAGCATTTCGAACCAGGCCAGCATGTGATGACCGAAAGTCACTGGCTGCGCGGTCTGCAGGTGGGTGAAACCCGGCATGATGCTCGCGGCTTCGCGCTCGGCTTGTTCCAGCAGGCCTTTTTGCAGGCGGGTGATTTCAGCGAGGATCAGGTCGATTTCGTCACGCAGCCACAGGCGGATGTCGGTGGCGACCTGGTCGTTGCGGCTGCGCCCGGTGTGCAGCTTTTTGCCGGTGACGCCGATGCGGTCGGTCAGGCGTGCTTCGATGTTCATGTGCACGTCTTCGAGGTCGATGCGCCAGTCGAACTGGCCGGCCTCGATTTCGCCCTGAATGGTCTTCAGGCCATCGATGATGCTGTCGCGCTCGGCATCGGTCAGCACGCCGACCTTGGCCAGCATGGTGGCGTGGGCGATCGAACCCATGATGTCGTGGCGATACAGGCGCTGGTCGAAAGTGACGGAGGCGGTGAAGCGGGCGACGAAGGCGTCGACGGGTTCACTGAAGCGGCCGCCCCAGGACTGATTGGTCTTGTCAGTGCTCATGAATTCGCTCGTATCGGCTTGAAGAAAAAAGGCGTGAAACGCTGGCGCGGATAATAACAGGGTTGCCCAGACTGTCGCTGACACCGGTCGATACGTTTTTTTCTCATTGTGTGCGCCATAGTCGGCGCTGCGCCCGGGGGATTTGCGCAAGGATATTTTTCGATTGAGCAATATCGGCCCGACGAGCGTCTACAGTAGGACATAAGGGTCGGCGCGAACGCGGATCGCGCAAAGGTCTGGCCGCCGACTATAAGAAGAGGGGATGGGTGTAATTGTCCTTCGGCAATCCCCGTGAAAAACGCAGGAAACAGCGGGCTTTGAGCAGTACGACCCGGACACTGGCAAATATTGCTGGCCGACGTACGGCACTTTTTGGCGCTCGGGCTAGTCTTAGCGTGGATCGCGGTGACGGACGTCACTTCACCTGTCTACGCTATCCTTGTGCGAGACTCACGCAGGAATCCAGCGCAATATGAATGTCCTGATCGTTGATGACGAACCACTGGCTCGCGAGCGCCTCAGCCGAATGGTGAGCGAGCTCGAGGGTTATACAGTTCTGGAGCCCAGCGCCACGAATGGCGAAGAGGCGTTGGCACTGATCGACAGCCACAAGCCGGATATCGTGCTACTCGATATCCGTATGCCAGGCCTCGATGGCCTGCAGGTCGCTGCCCGTCTGTGCGAACGCGAAACGCCGCCGGCTGTGGTGTTTTGCACCAGCCCCGATGAATTTGCCGTGGAAGCCCTGCAGGCCAGCGCCGTGGGCTATGTGGTGAAACCCGTGCGAACTGAACATCTGCATGACGCCCTGAAACGGGCTGAACGTCCCAATCGGACGCAACTCTCGGCCCTGACCCGTCCCGCTGCCGAAAGCGGCACCGGCCCGCGCAGCCACATCAGTGCCCGTACCCGCAAAGGCATCGAACTGATCCCGCTGGATCAGGTGGTCTACTTCATCGCCGACCACAAATACGTGACCCTGCGTCACGAGGCCGGTGAAGTGTTACTGGACGAGCCGCTCAAGGCCCTTGAAGACGAATTCGGTGAACGCTTCGTGCGTATCCACCGCAACGCGCTGGTTGCCCGCGATCGTATCGAGCGGCTGCAACGTACGCCGCTGGGGCATTTCCAGTTGTTCCTCAAAGGTCTCAATGGTGATGCGCTGATCGTCAGCCGTCGGCATGTGGCCGGTGTGCGCAAGATGATGCAGGGGCTCTAACCCGGTCATTCCGGGCGGTTCTTCATTCTATTTACCAGGCATTGCCGGCCAGGGAGGCCGTGCCGACTCTGATTCAAGTCAAAGTGGATTTGGCTGAGCTGTTATTATCCGCCGTATCTATTCAGTACGGATTGATCCATGTCCTCTCGCGAAATCCGCATCGCCACCCGTAAAAGTGCGCTGGCCCTCTGGCAGGCCGAATACGTCAAAGCTCGTCTGGAAGCGGCCCATCCGGGTTTGCTGGTGACGCTGGTGCCCATGGTCAGTCGCGGCGACAAGCTGCTTGATTCGCCCCTGTCGAAGATCGGCGGCAAGGGCCTGTTCGTCAAAGAACTGGAAACCGCGCTGCTGGAAAACGAAGCCGATATCGCTGTGCACTCGATGAAAGACGTGCCGATGGACTTCCCTGAAGGCCTTGGCCTGTTCTGCATCTGCGAGCGTGAAGATCCGCGTGATGCTTTCGTCTCCAACACCTATGCCAGCCTGGAGGCGTTGCCTGCCGGCAGCATTGTCGGCACGTCGAGTCTGCGTCGTCAGGCACAGTTGCTGACTCGTCGTCCGGACCTGCAAATCCGCTTCTTGCGTGGCAATGTCAACACGCGCCTGGCCAAGCTCGATGCCGGTGAGTACGACGCGATCATCCTCGCGGCGGCCGGTCTGATCCGTCTTGGTTTCGAAGACCGCATCACCTCGGCGATCAGCGTCGACGACAGTCTGCCGGCCGGTGGCCAAGGTGCGGTCGGCATTGAATGCCGTAGCGCCGACACTGAAATCCACGCCTTGCTCGCGCCGCTGCATCACGCCGATACCTCGTCGCGGGTCACCGCTGAACGTGCCCTCAACAAACATTTGAATGGCGGCTGCCAAGTGCCGATCGCCTGCTATGCGGTGCTCGAAGGCGAGCAGTTGTGGTTGCGTGGTCTGGTCGGTGAACCGAGTGGCGGCAAGCTGCTGAGCGCTGAGGCGCGCGCGCCGCGTACCGATGCCGAAGCATTGGGCGTCAAGGTCGCTGAAGACTTGCTCAGCCAGGGCGCCGACGACATTCTCAAAGCGGTCTACGGCGAGGCAGGTCACGAGTGACTGGCTGGCGCCTACTGCTGACACGCCCTGCGCAAGACTGTGCGGCGCTGGCCGCGACGTTGGCCGCGCAGGGGATTTTCAGCAGTTGCCTGCCGCTTTTGGAAATTGTCCCGCTGCCAGTCTCTGACAAAATGCGTCAGTCGATGGCGCAGCTGTCCGGTTGCAGCGCAGTGATCGTCGTCAGCAAGCCCGCGGCACGTATTGCGCTGGATCTGCTCAACGGCAGTTCTGCGCTGACGATGCCTTGGTTCAGTGTCGGCGCGGCGACCGCGCAGATTCTGCTGGATCACGGTCTGGACGCGAATTTCCCGGCCGCCGGTGATGACAGCGAAGCCTTGCTGCAATTGCCGCGTCTGCGTGAGGCGGTCGGCCAGTCCGGTGCGCGGGTGTTGATCCTGCGCGGTGAGGGCGGCCGCGAACTACTCGCCGAGCGCCTGCGCGAGCTAGGTGCTAGTGTCGAGTATCTGGAATTGTATCGACGTGATCTGCCAGCCTACGCCCCGAAGGAACTGTCGCGGCGGATCGAAGCGGAACGCTTGAACGGGCTGGTGGTCAGCAGTGGACAGGGTTTCGAGCACCTGCGTCAGATGGCCGGCGATGCCTGGCCGACAATCGCGCAATTGCCGTTGTTTGTACCAAGCCCAAGAGTCGCCGAGCAGGCATTTGCCGCCGGGGCTCAAACAGTTGTGGATTGCCGCGGCGCGAGTGCCGCGGCTTTGCTGACGGCGCTACGGGAGCATCCCGTACCCGTTTTCTAATGCAAAGGATGGATACGTGAGCGAAACAGCCTTGCCTAAAGATGATGTGCAACCTGTGATTGAAACCCAGGTTGAAACTCCACCGCCGGCCATAGAGCCGCGCCGAGGCAATGGACTGGCCATCGTCGCCCTGTTGCTCGGCGCTGCCGGCGTCGCGATCGGCGGCTGGGGTGTCTGGCAGGTCCGTCACCTGCAGACCAATACTCAGCAGCAGTCCGGTGAAGTGCAGGCATTGAACGATCAGGCGCAGAGCCTGAAGCTCAATGAGCAGCGCCTGACCGAGCGCCTCGCGCAGTTGCCGGGGGCCGACGAACTTGCCGAGCGCCAGCGTCTGGTGACGCAACTTCAGGGCGATCAACAGCGCCTTAATCAGCGTCTGGAAACGGTTCTCGGTGCCAGCCGCAAGGACTGGCGTCTGGCCGAGGCCGAGCACCTGCTGCGTCTGGCCAGCTTGCGTCTTTCGGCGTTGCAGGACATCAGCAGTGCTCAAGCGCTGGTGCAGGGCGCTGACGAAATTCTTCGTGAGCAAAACGATCCCGGCTCTTTCGCCGCTCGCGAGCAAGTAGCGAAAACCCTGGTGGCGCTGCGCAGCACCGCGCAGCCGGATCGCACCGGACTGTTCCTGCGTCTCGGCGCACTGCGTGATCAAGTCATCGAACTCACCGAGCTGGCGCCGGAGTACAAGGATCGCGGCGAATCACTGCTGGGCCTGACCGCTGACGGTGACGGTGCCAGTCGTTGGGCGCAGTGGTGGGATCAGGTCTCGCGCTACATCCGTATCGATTTCAACGCCGACAAAAATGTGCGGCCGCTGCTGGCCGGGCAGAGCCTGAGTCAGGTGCGCCTGGCGCTGAGCCTGGCACTGGAGCAGGCGCAGTGGGCCGCCCTCAACGGGCAGGCGCCGGTCTACACCCAGGCGCTGGCCGAAGCGCGCGATGTGCTCAAGGGCAATTTCAATCCGGACAATCCGCAAAGCAAAGTGATGCTCGAACAGGTCGGTGAGTTGAGCAAGGAACCGGTCACGGTCACGACGCCTGATCTGGCCGGCACCCTCAGTGCCGTGCAAGCCTACCTTGAGCGACGCAACGTCAACGCCGAAGAGTCGGTGAAACCCTTTGCCAAACCTGCGGCCAATACTGCGCAGGAGGCCACGCCATGAAACGCCTGTATGTGATCGTGTTTCTGGTGATCGCGGCGACGGCGGCACTGGGCTTTGCAGTGGCCCAGCATTCCGGCTACGTGCTGATTGCCTACAAGAGCTTCCGTTACGAAGCGAGCCTTTGGGCAACGCTGGCGGTGATCGCGGTGTTGTGGCTGCTGATCTGGGGCATCAAGGCCTTGGTCGAGCTGGTCATGACGTCGAGTGGCGTGGTCAATCCCTGGTCGCGACGCAACCGCAGTCGGCGCGTGCAAGTGGCGATCGAGCACGGTCAACTGGATCTGGCCGAAGGTCGCTGGGCCAGCGCGCAGCGTCATCTGTATCGAGCGGCTGAGGCCGAGCGCCAGCCGCTGCTGTACTACCTCGGCGCTGCCCGCGCGGCCAACGAACAAGGCAATTACGAAGAGTGCGATCGTTTGCTGGAGCGCGCACTGGAGCGTCAGCCGCAGGCAGAGTTGGCGATTGCCTTGAGCCATGCGCAGTTGCAGACCGATCGTGGTGATACCGACGGTGCCTTGGTGACCCTGCAAGCGATGCACGATCGGCATCCACACAATGCACAGACGCTGCGTCAGTTGCAGCGCTTGTATCAGCAGCGCGGCGAATGGTCGGCGGTGATTCGTTTGCTGCCGGAATTGCGCAAGGACAAAGTCCTGCCGCGTGCTGAACTGGCCGAACTCGAACGCCGCGCCTGGGGTGAAAACCTGTCTCTGGCCGCACAGCGTGAAGAGGATGGCAGCGTTGGCTTGCAGTCGCTCACGCGCGCCTGGGAGCAACTCACCTCGGCGCAGCGTCAGGAACCGCCGTTGGTACTGGCGTATGCCGAACAGTTGCGGCAATTGGGCGCTCAGGTCGAAGCGGAAGAAGTGCTGCGCACTGCCCTCAAGCGCAAGTACGACAGCCATCTGGCCCGCCTCTATGGTCTGGTGCGCGGCAGCGATCCGGCCCGTCAGTTGCAAACCGCCGAAGGCTGGCTGAAGGAACATTCGAACGATCCGAGCTTGCTGTTGACCCTCGGCCGGTTGTGTCTGCAAACCAGCCTTTGGGGTAAAGCGCGGGATTATCTGGAAAGCAGCCTGCGTGTGCAGCGCAATCCGGAGGCCTGTGCAGAGCTGGCGCGCCTGCTTGCACAGTTGGGCGATACCGAACGCAGCAATCAGTTGTTCCAGGAAGGCCTCGGTCTGCTGGACGAACGCCTGCTGGCCGCGCCGTTGCCGGTTCCAGCGCAGGTCTGAAGTGGCGAGGGAGCTCGCTCCCTCGCTTACCTTTTGTGGCTGAAATTTCAACTTCAGCAATCGTCCCAGGCAAAGTCCTACAGCGGGCTACACCATTTCCTCTTGAACCTGTCGGGTTTTCCTTACACCTCTGGTGAACTGTCGGCAGGGCCTCGCCTTGAAAGGCTGACACGCTTTCCTCTACCGTAACCGTCTGTCTCTACTGTTACGGAAAAGCCATGTCGTTGGCCTGCTCACGCTCCTTGTTCTTCATGGCTTTCACTGCGGGGGCCTTTGCTCTGGGAGCTTCCTATTATCTTGAATATGCTGTCGGTCTGACGCCGTGCAGCCTGTGTCTGGTGCAGCGCCTGTTCCTCACGCTGCTGTGCGTGTCCAGTGGCATGGCAGCGGTGCACGGCCCCGGGCGTGTCGGTTTGTGGTTCTACTGGCTGTTGACGCTGGTCGCGAGCCTGGGCGGCACTACGGCTGCCTGGCGACAGGTATTGATACAGAGTGACCCGATGCTGCAACTGCTCAAATGTACCCCGCACCCCGAGACATTGTTCAGTGGTCTGCCCTGGATCTGCGCCTTGCAAAAGATGTTTAGCGGCGGCACCGATTGCGCGGAAATATCCTGGACGCTGTTCGACCTGAGCATCCCGGAGTGGAGCCTGTTGTTCTTTGTCGCGGTATCGATACTGGCGGTATATCAATTGTTACGGCTGGTCTGGAGTGCTCTGCAACGCCCGCTCAGCGGCGAAGCGTCGCACCGGCAGCTGCTGCGGGATTAAACACTTGTATGAACTTTATCTCCTGCGTACCTTGAAGCCATAGGCGTGCGGGCATAATCTGGCCCGCACGTGTCATTGGATTTATGTTGCTCGATGAAGCTCTGCCCGGCCGTCCCCCAAGTCAAACTCAAAAGAGGGGCGCGGGTGTAGAGCAGCATGACCCACAAGGGAAGAGAGATCGCCATGCTCGAAAGTTGTCAGAATGCTCAGGAACGCTGGGGTGGAGTTCATCTGCTGATCGACCGCTGGTTGCAGGAGCGTGAAGAGCTGATCGGCGCCTACGACAAGCTCGGCGCACAGCCTGAGTCGCTGGCCGAGAGCCGCAAGCCCTTGCAGGAATTCTGCGGTGTGTTGGTCGATTATGTATCGGCCGGGCACTTCGAAATCTATGAACAGCTGACTGGTGAAGCCAAGGCGTTCAACGACAAGCGCGGTCTGGAGCTCGCCGAGACGATCTATCCGCGCATCGACGTCATCACCGAGAAGCTGCTCGCCTTCAACGATCTGTGCGATGAAGGCAAGTGCGTAGCCGAGAAGTTCAAGGAACTCGGTGGCCTGCTGCACGAGCGCTTCGAACTCGAAGACTGCCTGATTGAAGTGCTGCACACAGCACACAAGGAAGAGGATCCGGTTCAGGCCTGATCTTTTTCCCTGATCGAAAAAAACGGTGCGCCCAAAAGCGCACCGTTTTTTATTGCCTGCTCAACTGGTGGCGCCGCGCAACTCCACTTCAAATACCAGCGGTGTGAACGGAGCGATCAAGTCGCCGGCACCGTCGGCGCCATAGGCCTGATCCGATGGAATCACCAGACGCCATTTCGCGCCCACCGGCATGTTCTGCAACGCAGTGCGCCACCCGGCAATCACACTGTCGAGATTGAACCATTGCGGCTGAGTGTTCTGATCGAACACGGTGCCGTCGGGCAATCGACCGACATACAGCACCTGCACTTTTCCATCGGGCCCGGCCTTGGTGCCGGTGCCAGGCGTCAGCTCGGTGAGCAGGATGCCGTCGGCCAGTTCCTTCACGCCTGGTTTGGCTTTTTCAGCGGTGAGAAAACGCTGTTCGTTTTCCATCGCCGCGTCGCTCGAAGGCTGTGCCGAGTGTTCGGCATTCTGCGATTCGTGATCGGCCAGAATCTGCTCGATCCGTGCCTCGCTCAGCGCCAGCGGCTTGCCTTGATAGGCTTGCTGCAAGCCGTCGACCAACGCTTGAATCTGCAATTGCGGGACTTCCTGGCGCAGTCGTTCACCGAGGCTGGCACCGAGGCTGTAGGCCAGATCGTGAGCATCATTCGCGGTGGTTTTTTCGTCCGCATGAGCGGCCGAAAAAATCATCCAGAGGGATAAAAAAAAGTAGCGCGACATGGGCACTCTCCGTCCTGAGATGCGGTGGATTATGCCAGCGCGAACGTCGCCAACGGTGAACTGCTTTTGACTTCGCGCAGAACATTTTCGATTCGGTGCAACGCAACGCAATCGATACTGTCAAGATGCCCTAGCGGCGGTAACTGCAGAGGTCTAGTATGAGCCGCACTCACGTCAGCCAGGAGGTAAACCATGTCGGCCACCAAGAAGCCTGTAAATACTCCGTTGCACTTACTCCAACAACTCTCGGGCAGTTTGCTCGAGCATCTGGAAAACGCTTGCTCTCAAGCTTTGGCTGATGCTGAAAAACTGCTCGCCAAACTGGAAAAGCAACGCGGCAAGGCGCAAGAAAAACTGCACAAGTCCCGCACCAAATTGCAGGACGCAGCTGCCGCCGGCAAAGCCAAGGCACAGACCAAAGCCAAAGGCGCCGTGAAAGAACTGGAAGACCTGCTCGATGCCTTGAAGGATCGTCAGTCCGACACTCGCAGCTACATTCTGCAACTCAAGCGCGATGCCCAGGAAAGCCTGAAACTGGCTCAGGGTGTTGGTCGCGTTCAAGAAGCCGTGGGCAAAGTATTGTCCACCCGCGCAGCCAAACCGGCAGCGGCACCGGCGAAGAAAGCCGCGGCCAAACCTGCTGCTGCAAAAGCTCCAGCGAAAACCGCAGCGGCCAAGCCTGCTGCAAAAGCTGCTGCTAAAACCGCTGCCAAGCCAGCTGCAAAAACACCGGTGAAAGCCGCTGCAAAACCAGCTGCCAAAGCGGCCGCAAAACCTGCAGCGAAGAAACCTGCTGCGGCGAGCGCTGCAAAACCAGCGGCTAAAACCACGGCGGCAAAACCTGCTGCGCGTACTGCCGCTGCCAAGCCGGCTACCCGTGCCGCCGCTGCTAAACCAGCCGCCAAACCAGCTGCAGCAAAAGCTGCTCCAGCGAAAACTGCCGCAGCTAAACCTGCTGCCAAAGCTGCCGCAAAACCTGCTGCTAAAACTGCTGCTGCAAAACCAGCTGCCAAGACTGCCGCTAAACCAGCTGCCGCCAAACCAGCTGCAAAAGCACCAGCAAAAGCACCAGCAAAAGCTGCTGCCAAGCCAGCCGTGAATGCCGCCGCCAAACCGGCAGCCAAGCCAGCCGCTAAACCGGCCGCTGCTGCCAAACCAGCGACTGCTGCTGCCAAGCCTGTTGCTGCAAAACCAGCCGCCAAGCCAGCTGCAAAACCAGCCGTTAAAAAGCCAGCCGCTGCCAAACCAGCTGCCGCTAAACCGGCTACCGCGCCTGCCGCTAAGCCTGCCGCACCGGCAGCGTCGGCTGCGCCATCGGCAGCTGCTCCAGCCGCGACTACCTCGACGCCATCGACTGCGCCATCGCCAGCCGCTGTGTCGAGCACCAGCAACAACCCAACCAGCGCTTCCTAAGTGTCGGTTGCCGCGACGCGCAGCACTTGCAGCGCGTCGCGGTTCGGGTTGGCCACCGTGCCGGCCAACTCTTCAAGCCAGGTTGTTGAACCAGCATCGTTTCGCGTCCACTCCTGCGCCACACCTTCAAGCCGTGACAGCAACGCTCGCTCAGCTTCCAGCTCCAGTGATTTGATCTGCTCGCGCATGCCTTTCAAAACCGCGTCATCCACCGCCCGCGCTTTCCATTGCATGCGCAGGGTTCGCAGCGGCTGCACCACCTCGATATCCCACTGTCCGGTCAGCGCCTGAAGCTGCCTTACGCGTTGTTCGTCGCAGGTTGCGCCACGTTGTTCCAGCCATAAGCAGCACAGCAGCAGGCAGACATTGGCGCCCGCCGTTTGCAGTTGCAGGCAGGCGTCTTCCACGCCCGGTCGGGCGTAGGTGGCAAGGGAAAAGCTCCACAGGTCAGAGGACATCGTGCTACTCGCGCCAGTTGTGAGCGAAGCTGGTAGACTCCGCCGCCATTATGATCCGACTTCAGAACCTGACTTTACAGCGTGGCCCGCAACGTCTGCTAGAAGACGCCGAGCTGACCCTGTACGCCGGCCACAAAGCCGGCCTCATCGGTGCCAACGGCGCCGGCAAATCGAGCCTGTTCGCCCTGATTCGGGGTGAGCTGCACCCCGACTCGGGTGATTGCTTCCTGCCGGCTGACTGGCGCATCGCCCACATGCGCCAGGAAATCGAGACGCTCGAGCGCCTTGCCGTCGACTATGTGCTCGATGGAGACCTGCGTCTACGCGAGGTGCAACGTGACCTCGCCGCCGCCGAAGCGGCGCACGACGGTGCCGCTCAGGCCCGTCTGCACTCGGAACTCGACAGCGCCGACGGTTACACCGCCGATGCGCGGGCGCGCAAGCTGCTCGCCGGTCTCGGCTTCACCAACGAGCAGATGGATCGTCAGGTCGGCGATTTCTCCGGTGGCTGGCGGATGCGTCTGAACCTGGCGCAGGCCTTGATGTGCCCGTCGGACCTGTTGTTGCTCGACGAACCGACCAACCACTTGGACCTCGACGCGATCATCTGGCTCGAAGAGTGGCTGAAAAGCTACCCGGGCACCTTGCTGCTGATTTCCCACGACCGCGATTTCCTCGACGAAGTCGTCGATCACGTCGCGCATGTCGATCAGCGCAAGATCACTTTGTATCGCGGCGGCTATACCGCGTTCGAACGTGCGCGTGCCGAGCGTCTGGCCCAGCAGCAACAGGCCTACGAGAAGCAGCAGGCGCAACGTGCGCACATGGAAAGCTACATCGCCCGCTTCAAGGCGCAAGCGACCAAGGCCCGTCAGGCGCAGAGCCGGATCAAGGCACTGGAGCGGATGGAAGAGCTGTCGGCGGCCCACGTCGATTCGCCGTTCGACTTCGTCTTCCGCGAATCGAGCAAGATCTCCAGCCCGCTGATCGACCTGTCCGATGCCAGCTTGGGTTACGGCGAAAAAACCATCCTGGAGAAGGTCAAGCTGCAACTGACCCCGGGTGCGCGGATCGGCCTGCTTGGCCCGAACGGCGCGGGTAAATCGACGCTGATCAAGAACCTCGCCGGCGAGCTGTCACCGATCGCCGGGCGCCTGACCCGTGGCGAGAACACCGTGGTCGGCTATTTCGCTCAACATCAACTCGATTCGCTGGATTCCAAGGCCAGCCCGTTGTTGCACATGCAGCGTCTGGCGCCGACCGAACGCGAGCAGACCCTGCGCGACTTCCTCGGCGGTTTCGACTTCCGTGGCGCGCGCATCGATGAGCCGGTACTGAATTTCTCCGGTGGCGAAAAGGCGCGTCTGGCCCTGGCGTTGATCGCCTGGGAACGCCCGAACCTGTTGCTGCTCGACGAACCGACCAACCACCTCGATCTGGAAATGCGCCTGGCGCTGACCATGGCGCTGCAGGAATTCAGTGGCGCGGTGCTGGTGGTGTCTCACGATCGGCATTTGCTCAAGAGCACCACCGACAATTTCTACCTGGTCGCTGACGGCAAGGTCGAAGAGTTCGATGGCGACCTCGAAGACTACGCGCGCTGGCTGGTGGAATACCGCCAGCGCAACGCGCCGGTCAGCAACACCCCGGTCAATCCGGACAAGACCGACAAGAAGGCTCAGCGTCAGGCTGCAGCTGCCTTGCGTCAGCAACTGGCCCCGCACAAGCGTGAAGCCGACAAGCTTGAAGCTGAGCTTGGCAAGCTTCACGAGAAACTCGCCAAGGTCGATGCCAGCCTCGGCGACAGCGACATCTACGAGCCGGCGCGCAAGAACGAACTGCGTGATCTGCTCGCCGAGCAGGCCAAACTGAAGGTTCGCGAAGGCGAGTTGGAAGAAGCGTGGATGGAAGCCCTCGAGGTGCTGGAAAGCATGCAGGCGGAGCTGGAGGCGCTGTCCTGATGGATGCGTTCAAGCTGCCGCTGCCGGCGGTGTGGGTCGAGCCGGTCTGGTTCACGGTGCAGATTCTGCTGATCCTGCTGGCCGGTTACCTCACCCAGCGCTTCGTCGCCAAAGGCCTGACAAGATTGGGTGAGCGCTATCCGTTCCCGCCGCAGTTGCTGATGCCGCTGCGTGGTGTGCTGCGCTGGCTGATCATGGGCAGTGCACTGATATTTGTGCTGGAACGTCTCGGTGTCTCGGCCACGGTGCTGTGGACGGCGCTGTCGGGGTTCGTCGCGGTGGCGGCGGTGGCGTTCTTTGCGATGTGGAGTGTGCTGTCGAATTTGCTCTGCGCGATTCTGATCTTCACGGTCGGGCCGTTTCGGCTGGGCGATATCGTTGAGCTGGTGGACACCACGGACAAGCCCGGCGTGAAGGGGCGAGTGGTGGCGATCAATCTGCTCTACACCACGTTGATCGAGGCTGAGGAATTGGGCACTGGCAGCGCGATGGTGCAGGTGCCGAACAGCTTGTTTTTCCAGCGCTCGGTGCGGCGTTGGCGCGGGACGGATGTGTTTCCTTCCAGCGGATTCGAGAAGTAGATTTTCCAAGCAAGATCAAAAGATCGCAGCCTTCGGCAGCTCCTACAGGGTGAACGTCAATCCCGTGTAGGAGCTGCCGCAGGCTGCGATCTTTTGCTTTTAGCCCCAATCCGCATTAGCTTGAGCGTCTGTCACGATTCAGATGCGAGGTGTGCGATGGAGCTTCAAACATGGCTGGCGTTTTTTGCCGCCTGCTGGGTGATCAGTCTGTCTCCGGGTGCTGGCGCCATTGCGTCGATGTCCAGCGGTCTGCAATACGGTTTTTGGCGCGGTTACTGGAACGCCCTCGGCCTGCAGATTGGCCTGGCGGTGCAAATCGCGATTGTCGGCGCCGGTGTTGGCGCGATCCTGACCGCTTCGGCAACGGCCTTCCACGCGATCAAATGGTTTGGTGTGGCTTACCTCGTGTACCTGGCCATCAAGCAATGGCGCGCGCTGCCCATGGACATGAGTGATGACGCGGCGGTGCGGCCGATCGGCAAGCCGCTGGCGCTAATATTCCGTGGCTTTCTGGTGAACATCAGCAACCCCAAAGCCTTGGTCTTCATGCTCGCGGTGCTGCCGCAGTTCATCAACCCGCATGCGCCGTTGCTGATTCAGTATGTAGTGATTGGCGTGACCATGGTCTGCGTCGACCTGATCGTGATGGCGGGCTACACCGGTCTCGCATCGAAGGTCTTGCGTCTGTTGCGCACACCGCAGCAGCAGAAGCGCATGAACCGCACGTTTGCCGGGCTGTTCATCGGTGCCGCGGCGTTTATGGCGACGTTGCGTAAAGCGGCGGTGTAAACAGCGCGGGCAGAAAAAAGGCGACCTTTGCCGGTCGCCTTTTTTGTGGCTGAAACGCGGAGCGTTCCGGGATGCATTCCGACGCGGTGCATGGGAAAGATCAGGGGCCAGTCATCAGCGCAAAATCACCGGCGCGGTATCACGCGGCAGATTGTTGCGCTGCGGTGCTTCGCGCGGCTGCTCGTAACCGCCGCCACCGAGCTGCATGCTCAGTTGCCCGGCCACGTCCTCACCCAGCGCCTTCGACACGTCACGCACCACCCGTGGGCGGTTCAGCGAGATTTTGATGTCGCGGTGGTTCACCAGTTTGGTGTCCTGCGCTTCGCCCATCGCGGTGAAGGCCGAGGTGATCTCGAAGGTCTTGGTGTTGATCAGGCTGAAGTCCGCCACCAGCGTCAGGCCCAGCACCGCCGAATAGCTGTCGGTGTTCGCCAGCTCGTTGATGTCCTGGGTGAAGTCGATGTCCGAAACAGTGCCGAACAGCACGTAGTCGGCGCCCTTGAAGTTACCGGCCTTGATGCGTTTGATCACGTCGTAGACGTCACCCTTGGACGACGCGGTGTACGGCGTGCCCTGCACCAGCTGGAACATGCCGGTACGCAGAATTTCACCCTTGATGTCGCCAGTGAATTTGCGCAGCTCGGTCTGTTCGATGTAGCTGGTCGTTGCTTCAATCTCGTTGTAGCTCGAAGAGCCACTGGAGCTGTAGTAACCCTCGCGATGATTGCTCTGGGCCGAAACGATGTGGATGTATTGCTCCACACGTTCCTGGTAAGCCAGATCCGTCACCGCGACTTTCGGGGCCGCTTGCACGCTGAACGCGCAAGCCAGGGCCATCATGCCAATCCATGCGCGCATCAATTAACGCTCCGTGGTTTTGCGGATCTCTTTTTCGTCCATCCACTCGGCCAGACCGCTTTCAACGTCGATCAGTTGCAGGCTGAATTTGTAGAAGACGTCCTTGTAGTCGCTGCTGCGCTTGACGATCGAGCTGATCGAACCTTCGATGCGGTACTTGGCGGCAACCATGTTGCCAGTCTTGGCCACGGTGCTTTTCTTGTACAGACCGCTCTGGTTTTGCAGCTTGAGCTGGTCAACCTGGCTTTGCATCGCGTTGTTGTCGCTGGCGAAGCGTGCCACACCGGTCTTCATCAGCTGGGTCTTGATGCTGGTGGTGATTTCGCGGGTGTCGATGTACTCGCTGGTCTTGTTCTTCACGTCGTAGACCTGAACCACCGGACGGCCCTGCAGGATGCCGGACTGAGCCAGCGAGCGGGTCATCGATTCGGCGATCATTTGCAGGTCGGTCGAACCGAATTCGTTGGTCACGGTTTCAACCGCTTTGGTGTCGCCGTAGCTGATGTTCTTGCTGCCCAGGGTCGGCGAAGTGTTGGCGCAACCGGAGGCCAGCAGGGCGATGACGGCGATGCAGGAAAAGCGTGCAAACATGGGAGTGCTCTCTAAAACAGGAATAGGGTGGCAGGCTTACGGCGTCTTGATTTCCAGACGGAAGTCCACGGCTTTCGGGGTCGGGGCAATCCCCTGAATGAAGCTGGTCTGGGCGCCGTACATCATTTGGCTTTTCCAGACTTCTTCTTCGGCAATCGGGAAGCCTTCCGCGCCGAGCCAGGCGAAGCGGTAGTAGAAAATCTTGTTGCTGTTGAGGGTGTTGCTCAACTGCACATTGACCGTCATGAAACCGTTTTCGCGAGCGACGCGCATGGCGCCGACGACGATGTGTTTCTGCGGACCCATGGCCACGACTTTGCTCGCGGCGCTGCCCGGCTCTGGCGGTGGCGGGGTGGCGCAGCCGCTCGCCAACAAGGCGAGGGCGGCGACGGCGATGAGTTTGAAGCGCATGCAAAGACTCCGTTCTTAAGGTTGTTTGAGGCTGGCGACGTTGGTCGCGCCGGCGCTCGGGATGACGTGTGCGGCGAGGCCACCGGCGAACACCTGGTTGCCCACGGCGCGCAGAGTGATCACTTGATAACGCTGATCGACAGTGACCTTGACCACTGAACCGCCGACGGCGCTTGGCAGGGTAACCTGATGCTCACCCTTTTTCAGACGCAGACGCACCACTTGGGTGTAATCCGGCAGGGTGCGCCACGTACGGGTATCGGCACCTTCGAGCACAGCTGAAGAGATACCGACTGCCAGACCGGCCAGCGGGTTGGTTTCGTTGATCTGCTTCTGCGCTACACCCTTGGTGATCGCCCGCACGGTGGTGCGCACGATGATTCCCGGCATATCGTCGCGCAGGGCGCGGCGGGACATCGCGGTGGTGCTGTTGAGCGCGGTCAGATCGACCTGCTGACCGTCGACACCGATCTGCGCGAAAGTCGCCGTGGAGGTGTCAGGCTTGATGATCGGGAACGACAACGGTGTGATCACCACGTTGTTGGAGATCGGCAATGGCAACGGCACGCGGATCGAGTCACGGGCTGGCGCCAGACCGCTTTGCACCACGATCAGGATGTCGCTGTCGGCGGATTTGCTCGGCTTGTCGAGGTTGACCAGCGCCTGCTCCAGCAGCGGCGTGTTCGGACGCAGTTCGGCAGCCTTGCGGTAGCCCGGTGCAGCCAGGCCTTTTTCGCCCAGGGCTTCATAGACGAAACCGGACAGGTAATGGCTGAACGCACTCTGGTAGCTGTTTTTCAGACCGACCACTTCCGGCGCGTCGAGACTGGCGACCGGATAGCCCTGCAGGTCTTTGTACTGCGTCTTGATGCCTTCTTTCTCGGCCTCTTCTTCGCTCTTGAGGTATTCCTTGTCACGCAACTCGGCGATCACCGCTTCACGTTCGTGAGTCTTCTTGATCGCGGTACGCGCACCGTCGAAGTCATTGACCGCCAGCAGGTTCAGGGCCATCTGCGTGGTCAGCATGACTTTTTCGTAGTCGTAGCCTTCGTAGCGACGCACTTTGTCGTTGACGATGAAGCTGCCGAACTGGGCCAGGTACTTCCCGGTGTCGAGCTTGACGGCGTCTTCCCACTGACCGACCACCCCATCGGCGCTGCTCCAGGCATTCTGGCTGCCGGAGAGGTCACCCTTGGCGCGCAGCAACTCACCTTTCTCGAAGTAATAGAGCAGGTCTTTGTCGGGGCCGGTGTTGTTCTTTTCCAGCAGGGTCAGCGCGGCGTCAACGTTGCCGTTGGCCAGTTGCTGGTTGGTCTGTGCCAGTTCGGAGTCGTAGTTGCGAAACGCCGAACAGCCGGACAGCAGAGTGACGGCGCTGAGCGCGATCAAGGTGGGGGCGCGGAATGCCATGGGGGTACTTCTTCCCTGGAGTAAAACAGCCGCGAATGCTGGTCGGGCTGGTGTGACCCATCGACAGTGGCGCTGGCCTCCTGCCAATTCCTCATAACCTGAGGAGCTTTAATGCCCGATCGCAATAACGCGGGCGCGGCATTATAAGCAGGCGGTGATGGCTATGTAATAGCTTTTTAATCGCACTTGTTAGTTTGGTGCCATTACTTATTTCAGGTTGGATACCACGCTCTTTGCCGGCGCCCCATCCGACTGAAATGCGCTGCCATTGGCAAACACCCGATCACCCAAGGCACGCAGGCCGATAACCTGGCGGTTCTGGTCGATACGGATTTTCAGTGGCGCAGCCCCGGACGCGTTAGGCAGGCTGATCAGGTGGTCACCTTTTTTCAGGCGCAGGCGCACGACCTGGGTGAGGTTGGGCAGGGTGCGCCAGGTGCGGGTGTCGGCCTGCTCGAAGCCATCCCAGTGCGTGACGTAGGAGGCTTTGCTCGGATCGCGTCGATTGTCCGTAGCCTGAACATCGGCCGCCAGAAATGCCCGATAGGTTGTGCGCTGGATAATGCCCGGCATGTCGTCACGCAGGGTGCGCAGGGACATGTCGGTAATGCTGTTGACCGCAATCAGCTTTTTCTGACGACCATCAATAGCCACTTGATTGAATGCCGGGGTCGAGGTGTCGGGAACCATCACAGGAAACGAAACATTGGCGACGATGACTTGCCCGTCCGCGAGCTTCACCGGGTAGGGCACGCGCACGGAGCTTCGGGCCGGCGCCAGGCCGCTCTGCACGATGATCAGCACATCGCTTTCGTCTGCCTTCAAGCCAGGGCTGTCGAGGTCGCGCAATGCCTGTTGGAAAAACGCCATGTCCGGGCGCAGTTCTATTGCCTGACGATAGCCGGGCGCTGCCAGATCTTTCTCGCCCAGCGCTTCGTAAGTGAAGCCGGCGAGATAGTGACTGAATGCACTTTGGTAACCGTTTTTAAGAGCAATCACCGCAGGCGATTCGAGCATTACCACGGGGTAACCCTGCAGATCCGTGTAATGCACGCGCGCGCCCTGGGCCTTGGCCGCTTCTTCGACACGCTCGTATTCCAGCTCCCGCTGGCGGGCTATAAGCGCTTCGCGCTCGTGGGTTTTCTTGATGTCGGCGCGAGCACCGTCAAAGTCATTCATGGCCAGTTGGTTGAGGGCCATTTGCGTGGTCAGCATGACTTTTTCGTAGTCGTAGCCATCGTAGCGGCGCAGCTTGTCATTGATGATGCTGCCCCAGTGATTGCCCATGGCGGCGAGCAACTTGTCGCCGGTGGTTTCAATGGTGTCCTGGCGCTCGATGATCATCTGCTCGGCGCTGCGCCAGGTTGTCTGGCTCTGCGCAAACTCGCCGCCGGCACTCAGTACAGTGCCCTTTTCGAAATAGTAGAGCAGGTCTTTTTCCGCAGCCGGGTTGTTCGCCTCGATCACGGACAGGGTGCTGTCGATGTTGCCGGACTTGAACTGATCGGTGGTCTGTTGCAGTTCCAGATCGTAATTGCGATACGCACCGCAGCCGCTCAGGTGCACAACGGCGGCGATCAACAGGGGCAAGTACAAGCGATGGCGCATGAAAGGGGTTCATCCTTGAGCGGGAAATGCGACAGGTCGCGCAGTATAGGGTGCAATAGTGGCTAAGTGATGTGGCATTTTTTGTAGGCCGATGGCTCGCGTCATGTGTGGCGCTACGTCGACAAAGCTTGAGGGAAACGCGTTCGAAGTGAACAATATGTAACTTCGCATTTCCATTTGAGAATCCTCCATGACTGCCTCGTCCCGTTTTCTGGCCTGGCTGGTGTTCCCGCTGTTTGCCCTGAGCAGCTTCAATCTGCTGGCTGATACCGTGGAAGGCGCACCGCAAGCGCTGCACCTGCTCGACTACATCAGCGCCGACTACCCGCCGACGGTAGCCGCAGGCAAGGTGGTCGATGACTCCGAATATCGCGAGCAACTGGAGTTCACCCAAGCGCTGCAAGGCTTGATCGCCGGCATGCCGGCCAAGCCTGAAAAAGCTGCGTTGGAGCAAGGTGTCAGCGCATTGAAAACAGCGATCACCGCGAAGCAGGACGGCGCCGAAGTGGCCCGTCAGGCGCGGCAACTGGGCGCGCAACTGGCGGTGGCGTATGAAGTCAGCCAGGCACCGATCATCACTCCGGATCCGACTCGCGGCGCACCGCTCTATGCGCAGAATTGCTCGGTGTGCCACGGTGACAGCGGCGCCGGTGACGGTCCGGCGGGACTCGGCATGACCCCGGCACCGGCCAATCTGCGTGATGCGGCGCGGTTGGATCACCTGAGCCTGTACGCGATCTACAACACCCTCGGCCAAGGCGTCGAAGGCACCGACATGCCGGCGTTTGCCGATCAGCTCGATGATCGCCAGCGTTGGGATCTGGCGACTTACATCGCCGGCTTCAGCGCCGATCCGGCGGCGGCCAAGTCGGAGAAGAGCTACAACATCGCCGATCTGGCGCGCCAGACCCCGGCCGAAGTGCAGGCTGCCGAAGGCCCGCAAGCGGCGGTGACGTTCCGTGCGCAACGCGCGCAGCCGCCGCAGGTCAAGCGTGGCCCGGCGCAGTTGCTCGACTACACCGCGGCAACCCTGGACAAGAGTCTTGCCGCGTACCGCGCCGGTGAACACGATCAGGCTTATGACCTGTCGGTAGCGGCGTATCTGGAAGGCTTCGAACTGGTCGAGAGTTCGCTGGATAACGTCGACGCCACTGTGCGCAAGGATACTGAAAAATCCTTGATGGCCTATCGGCAATCTTTGCAGGACGGCTTGCCCGTCGAGCAGGCCGAGCAGCGTCTCGACGCGGCCAAGGCGAAGTTGAAAGAGTCCGCCGGGTTGCTCGGCAGTGATGGCCTGAGCTGGTCGCTGAGCTACATCTCCGGACTGCTGATTCTGCTGCGCGAAGGTCTGGAAGCGATTCTGGTGCTGGCGGCGATCCTCGCGTTCCTGCGCAACACCGGCCAGCAATCGGCGGTGCGCAGCGTCAACGTCGGTTGGGGCCTCGCGCTGCTGGCGGGTTTGGGCACCTGGGCGCTGGCGGCGTATGTCATCGATGTCAGTGGTTCGCAGCGTGAACTGCTCGAAGGCGCGACGGCGCTGTTCGCCAGTGTCATGGTCTTGTGGCTGGGTGTGTGGATGCATGACCGTCGCCACGCAGCGGCCTGGCAGGATTACATCAAGAGCAGTCTGGTCGGTGGCGGCGGACGTTTCGGCTTCGCGATTCTGGCGTTCTTCTCGGTGTACCGCGAGTTGTTCGAAGTGATCCTGTTCTACGAAACCCTGTGGCTGCAGGCCGGCCCGGCCGGGCATGACGCCGTGCTCGCCGGCGGCGCGACCGCACTGGTGCTGCTGGTGGGGCTGGCGTGGGTGATTCTGCGCGGTTCGGCGAAACTGCCGCTGACGCTGTTCTTCAGCATCAACGCGGCGCTGCTGTGTGCGCTGTCGGTGGTGTTTGCCGGGCACGGTGTGAAGGCCTTGCAGGAAGCCGGGATCTTCGGCACGCGGCCGGTGGCGTTCTTTGAATTCGACTGGCTGGGAATTCATGCCGATGCGTATTCGTTGACGGCGCAGGCGGTGGCGATTCTGGCGATTGCTGTGTTGTATGGGCGCAGTTGGATGGCGGAGAAGCGGCGGGTAGTCGCCTGACAGCATTCGCTGCGCTCACATTCGCGAGCAGGCTCGCTCCCACAGGGACGGTGTGTATTCTGTGGGAGTGAGCCTGCTCGCGAATTGTTTTTGGAGGTTAGAAAAATGCGTGTATGGATCGATGCCGACGCCTGCCCACGGGCGGCGAAGGATCTGGTGGTGAAGTTTGCGCTCAAGCGCCAGTTCGAAGTGGTGCTGGTGGCCGGGCAGCCGCAGATCAAACCGGGGCTGGCCATCGTCAAGTTGATCGTGGTGCCGAGCGGCCCGGATGCGGCAGACGACTATCTGGTCGAGCACGCGGTGCCGGGTGAACTGGTGATTTGCAGCGATATCCCGCTGGCCGACCGGCTGGTGAAGAAGGGCGTCGCGGCGCTGGATCCGCGCGGTAAGGAGTTCGATGCGCAGAACATGGGCGAGCGCCTGGCCGTGCGCAACCTGTTCACCGATCTGCGCGAACAAGGCCAGATGAGCGGTGGACCTGCACCGTTTGGCGATCGCGAAAAACAGGCGTTTGCCAATGCGCTGGACCGGATCCTCACCCGACTGACGCGCAAACCTTAAGCCCTACACAAATCCCCTTGTAGGAGTGAGCCTGCTCGCGATAGCGGTCGGTCATTCAACAGATATGTGCCGCCTGATACACCGCCATCGCGAGCAGGCTCACTCCTACAGTAGACCGTGTCAGGCGTCGTTTTCGTGGGTCAGTTCGAGGACGCGGTCGACCAGTTTATTGATCCCCGACGCCGCTTCACTGATGTTCTGCGCCAGCATGTAAGCCGGGGTCGTCACCAGTTTGCGCGCCTTGTCTTCGATAATCTCCGTCACCGCACAGTCTTCGTGGGTGGCGCCCATCTTGTTCATTGCCGTGGCCGTGTCGGCGTCGTTGCCGATGGTGCAAGTTACGCCCGGGCCATAGATCTTCGCCGCCAATGCCGGGGAAATGCACATCAGGCCCACCGGTTTGCCCGCTTCGGCAAACGCCTCGGCCAGTGCCAGCACTTCCGGCTGCACGCTGCAGCCTGCGCCTTCGACAGCGAAGTTCGAGAGGTTCTTCGCCGCACCAAAACCCCCGGGCACGATCAGCGCATCGAAATCGTCGACGTCGGCTTCGCGGATGTCCTTGATGTTGCCACGGGCGATGCGTGCCGATTCCACCAGAACGTTGCGCGACTCGGGCATTTCTTCGCCGGTCAGGTGATTGATCACATGCAATTGCGCGATGTTCGGGGCGAAGCACTGCACCTGCGCGCCGCGTTGGTCGAGGCGCAGCAGGGTGATGACGCTTTCATGGATCTCGGCGCCGTCGTACACGCCACTGCCGGACAGGATCACTGCAACTTTTTTGCTCATGGGTTTCTCTCCAGATTCATGGCGCTAAATGTCCACTAAATTGTCGCGCGTTGCCATAGGCCCAAGTCGCGGCTGCACCTGCATGGAGCGCTTTCTACATGGATCGCAACAACGGCGGGGTGTTCATTATTTGCCAAGTCTGTTGCGTGATGACCGGGTGATTTTTGGCGTGAGAACGCGGCTGACGAACGGAAGTCCGCTAGCGCAGAGGGGGATAAATGACTGAAAGAGGCGGCCAGCCCGCGCTGTGCACAGGGCTGTATGCCAGTCGCCAGCGAGTTACTCGGCTGGCGTCTTCGGTTCGGCAGGTTTGGACACTTCAGCTTGATTCAGCAGTGCAGCTTTTGCGGCTTGCTCGTCGGCGTAGACCTGCCTGGCGAGACGGGCATTCTTGAAACGACGGCGCAGCCACAAGCCAACGCCCAGCACCAGAAATGCACCCAACACCCACAGCTCGTACTTCTTGATACTGCCGAGCATGCCTTCCAGCACCGCCCCGAAGTGGTAAGCCGCAGCGGCCAGCGCGGTCGCCCAGATCGCTGCACCGATACCGTTGAGCAGCAGATAACGCCCCGGCGGATAACCCGACAGACCGATCGCCACTGGCATCACTGTGCGCAAGCCATAGACGAAGCGGAAGCTCAGAACCCAGATGTCCGGATGCTTGCGAATGTGCTCCAGCGCGCGGTCGCCCATCATCTGCCAGCGCGGTTTGCGCGCGAGCAATTTGCGTCCGTGCTTGCGTCCCAGGAAATACCACAGCTGATCACCGGCATAGCTGCCGAAGAACGCCACGACCACCACCATATTGATGTCCATGTATCCACGGAACGCGAGGAAGCCCGCGAGCACCAGAATGGTTTCGCCTTCGAAAAACGTGCCGAGGAACAAGGCAAAGTAGCCAAAGTCATGCAGAAATTGTTGGAGCATTGTCTGGGTGCTGGCGAAATGAACGCGCAGCCTAACCCTTCGGACACATTCATGAAAGTGTCCAAATGTGTCTCGACGTGAACAATTCCTACACTGACAATGGAATGCGGCTACATGTCACGGGGCACACATAACTGTCATCTGTTCGTCATAATGGCCGTCTATAACTGTCACGCTCGCCCGTTTGCGCGGGCTCAGGAGTCCGCCGTGAGCTTTACCCCTGCCAATCGTCTGTTCCCTGCCACACGCCTGCGCCGCAATCGTCGTGATGATTTTTCGCGTCGGCTGGTGCGGGAAAATGTGCTGACGGTCGATGACCTGATCCTGCCGGTGTTCGTGCTCGACGGTGAAAACCGCCGCGAAGCCGTGGCCTCGATGCCCGGGGTAGAGCGGTTGACTATCGATCTGTTGCTCGAAGAGGCTGCGAAGTGGGTCGAACTGGGGATTCCGGCGCTGGCGCTGTTCCCGGTCACTCCACCTGAATTGAAATCCCTCGACGCCGCCGAAGCCTGGAACCCCAAAGGCATCGCCCAGCGCGCCACCCGCGCGCTGCGAGAGCGTTTCCCGGAGCTGGGGGTGATCACCGACGTTGCGCTTGATCCGTTCACCACCCACGGCCAGGACGGCATTCTCGACGAAGAAGGCTACGTACAGAACGACATCACCGTCGACGCGCTGGTCCGCCAGGCCTTGTCCCATGCCGAAGCTGGTGCGCAGGTCGTTGCGCCGTCGGACATGATGGACGGTCGCATTCAGGCGATCCGCGAAGCGCTGGAAATCGCCGGCCACGTCAATGTGCGGATCATGGCCTACTCGGCCAAGTACGCCAGCGCCTATTACGGCCCGTTTCGCGATGCGGTCGGCTCGGCATCGAACCTCGGCAAGGCCAACAAGGCCTCCTATCAGATGGACCCAGCCAACAGCGACGAAGCGCTGCACGAAGTCGGTGCGGACTTGTCTGAAGGCGCGGACATGGTCATGGTCAAACCGGGAATGCCATATCTGGACATTCTTTTCCGGGTAAAAGATGCCTTCAAAGTGCCGACCTTCGTCTATCAGGTTAGCGGCGAATACGCCATGCACATGGCGGCGATCCAGAATGGCTGGTTGAGCGAGGCGGTGATTCTCGAATCACTGACCGCCTTTAAACGTGCCGGCGCTGATGGCATCCTGACTTACTTTGCTGTCCGCGCCGCTCAATTGTTACGAGAGCAGAAATAGCCCTCCCAGGAACATTCAATGAATACCGAAGGACTCACGGAAGTTGCAGTAAAAGAAGCTCAACCGGTGGTCGAGCAAATCACCGAGACCCCGCCGGAACTGGAGCCTGCGCCACCCGCGCCAGTCACCGAACCTGTCGCGGCGGCGCCAGTGATTGCCATACCGGGCCTGGATGACAGCAGCCTGTACATCCACCGTGAGCTTTCGCAACTGCAATTCAATATCCGCGTGCTGGAACAGGCGCTGGACGAGTCCTATCCGTTGCTGGAACGCCTGAAGTTCTTGCTGATCTTCTCCAGCAACCTTGACGAATTCTTTGAAATTCGCGTCGCCGGCCTGAAGAAGCAGATTACCTTCGCCCGTGAACAGGCCGGTGCTGACGGCTTGCAGCCGCATCAAGCGCTGGCGCGGATCAGTGAGCTGGTGCATGGTCACGTCGATCGTCAGTACGCGATCCTCAACGACATTCTGTTGCCGGAGCTGGAAAAGCACCAAGTGCGCTTCATCCGTCGCCGCCACTGGACGGTCAAGATCAAAACCTGGGTGCGCCGCTACTTCCGTGACGAGATCGCACCGATCATCACCCCGATCGGCCTCGACCCGACGCACCCGTTCCCGTTGCTGGTGAACAAGAGCCTGAACTTCATCGTCGAGCTCGAAGGTATCGACGCCTTCGGTCGCGATTCCGGTCTGGCGATCATCCCGGCGCCGCGTCTGCTGCCACGGATCATCAAGGTGCCGGAAGAAGTCGGTGGCCCGGGCGACAACTATGTGTTTCTGTCGTCGATGATCCACGCCCACGCCGATGACCTGTTCCAGGGCATGAAGGTAAAAGGCTGCTACCAGTTCCGTCTGACCCGAAACGCCGACCTGGCGCTCGACTCCGAAGACGTCGAAGACCTGGCCCGCGCGCTGCGTGGCGAGTTGTTCTCGCGCCGCTACGGCGATGCGGTACGTCTGGAAGTCGCCGACACTTGCCCGAAACATCTTTCGGACTACCTGCTCAAGCAGTTCAATCTGAGCGAGAGCGAGCTGTATCAGGTCAACGGCCCGGTCAACCTGACGCGGCTGTTCAGCATCACCGGTCTGGACAGCCATCCGGAGCTGCAATACACGCCGTTCACCCCGCAGATCCCGAAACTGCTGCAGAACAGCGAAAACATCTTCAGCGTGGTCAGCAAGCAGGACATCCTCTTGCTGCACCCGTTCGAGTCGTTCACCCCGGTGGTCGACCTGCTGCGTCAAGCCGCCAAAGACCCGCACGTTCTCGCTGTGCGTCAGACCCTGTACCGCTCCGGCGCCAACTCCGAAATCGTCGATGCGCTGGTGGATGCCGCGCGTAACGGCAAGGAAGTCACGGCGGTCATCGAGCTGCGTGCGCGGTTCGACGAAGAGTCCAACCTGCAACTGGCCAGCCGTCTGCAAGCGGCCGGTGCGGTGGTGATCTACGGCGTGGTCGGCTTCAAGACCCACGCCAAGATGATGCTGATCCTGCGGCGTGAGGCCGGCGAAATCGTCCGTTACGCGCATCTCGGCACCGGTAACTACCACGCCGGCAACGCCAAGCTTTACACCGACTACAGCTTGCTGACCTCCGACGACGCCTTGTGCGAAGACGTCGGCAAACTGTTCAGCCAGTTGATCGGCATGGGTAAAACCCTGCGCATGAAGAAGCTGCTGCATGCGCCGTTCACCCTGAAGAAGGGCATGCTCGACATGATTGCCCGCGAGACCCAGTTCGCTGTTGAAGGCAAGCCGGCGCACATCATCGCCAAGTTCAACTCGCTGACCGATCCGAAGATCATCCGCGCGCTGTACAAGGCCAGCCAGTCCGGCGTGCGCATCGATCTGGTGGTGCGCGGCATGTGCTGTCTGCGTCCGGGGATTGCCGGGGTTTCGCACAATATCCATGTGCGCTCGATCATCGGCCGCTTCCTTGAGCACACGCGGGTGTTCTACTTCCTCAATGGCGGTGATGAGCAGATGTTCCTTTCCAGTGCCGACTGGATGGAGCGCAACCTCGACAAGCGTGTCGAGACTTGCTTCCCAGTCGAAGGCAAGAAACTGCTGACCCGGGTGAAGAAAGAGCTGGAGCTGTATCTGACTGATAACACTCATAGCTGGAGCTTGCAGTCGGATGGCCGTTACATCCGCAACACGCCGACCGGTAACCAGAACCCGAGGAGTGCGCAGGCGACGTTGCTGGAGCGGTTGGGTAGTCCGATATTGCCGGTTAGCAGCTAAAGCCTTGAAGGTCAAAAGCCCCTCACCCTAGCCCTCTCCCGAAGGGAGAGGGGACTGACCGGGTTGGATGGGCGAGTTACGCCGACCTGAACTACCGAGTCGAACTCAGGCCTTGAAGCCAACGGAGATCGGCTCCCTCTCCCTCGGGAGAGGGCTGGGGTGAGGGGGAAGGTTCACCTCTTCACTCAAGTCGAACCCAATAAAAAGGCGATCCCAACGGATCGCCTTTTTTGTGCCTGACTCACTAACTCAATGCACCGTAAGCACAATCCCCACCCGCGTCAGCCAATCCGCCTCAAGCCCGAAATCCGCCTGAGTCAGCTGATTCTCATCCAGCCAATTCTCCGGAAACTCCACATCGAGGGTGTTGCCCTTCGCATGCAACACCACCTGCGGCATTGCCTGGGTGCCACGAATGTGATGGAACAGGATCGCAAAGCGCAGCAATACGCACAGGCGAATCAGCTTGTCGCCGTCGTCACCGAAATCGGCAAACTTGTCCTTGGGAATGTTGCGGCGGTGGCCGCGCACCAATAGCGCGAGCATCTGTTGGTCTTCGCGGGAGAACCCGGCAAGGTCCGAGTGCTCGATCAGATAAGCGCCGTGCTTATGGTAATGATAGTGAGCGATATCGAGGCCGACTTCGTGCACTTTTGCTGCCCAGCCGAGGAGTTCGCGCCAGATACCGTCATCCAGCTCCCAGTCCGCGGCTACCTGATCGAATGCGTGCAAGGCTTTGCGCTCCACCCGCGCTGCCTGCTCCAGATCGACGTGGTAACGCTCCATCAGCGAAGTTAACGTACGTTCGCGCACGTCTTCGTGATGATGGCGGCCGAGCAGGTCGTAGAGCACTCCTTCACGCAGCGCGCCGTCGCAGTGATCCATGCGTTGCAGTTCGAGGGCGTCGAAAATCGCTTCGAGAATCGCCAGGCCCGCCGGGAAAATGGTCTGGCGATCAGGCTTGATGCCTTCGAAATCGATCTTGTCGACGTCACCGAGCTTGAACAGCCGGCGCTTGAGCCACGCCAGGCCTTCGGCATTCACTTCGCCGGTGCCGTGGCCGCCGGCCTTCAGCGCCAGGCCAATGGCGCGGATGGTGCCTGAGGAGCCGATGGCCTCATCCCAGGTCAGCCGATGTAGAGCGTGTTCGATGCTCATGATCTCCAGCCGCGCTGCGGTGTAAGCCTGGGCGTAGCGGGCCGGGGTGATCTTGCCGTCCTTGAAATAGCGCTGGGTGAAGCTGACGCAGCCCATTTGCAGACTTTCGCGCAGCAGCGGCTCGAAGCGCTGGCCGATGATGAACTCGGTACTGCCGCCGCCGATGTCGGCGACCAGCCGTTTGCCCGGGGTGTCGGCGAGGGTGTGCGACACGCCGAGGTAGATCAGTCGCGCTTCTTCACGGCCGGAAATGACTTCCACCGGGTGGCCGAGGATTTCTTCGGCGCGGTGGATGAATTCGAGGCGGTTGCGCGCTTCACGCAGGGCGTTGGTGCCGACGATGCGCACGGCGCCGAGCGGCATACCGTTGATCAGTTGGGCAAAACGCTTGAGGCAATCGAGGCCGCGTTGCATCGATTCTTCGTTGAGTTTGCGCTCATCGTCGATGCCGGCAGCCAGCTGAACCTTCTCGCCGAGGCGCTCGAGAATGCGGATTTCGCCGTTCTGGGCCTTGGCCACGACCATGTGAAAGCTGTTCGAGCCCAGGTCGATTGCGGCGATCAGGGACAGATTCTTGGCTTGGGATTGCGGCATGGTCAGGGGGTCTCGGTCGATAACCCCGTCATCGTGCCACGATCAAAGGCTGGCGCCAACGCGCATGGTTCAAACCGTTGATTCAGCGCAGAAAGTCTGGAGATCGCGGCGCGGCCATTCGCGAGCAGGCTCGCTCCCACAGGTGACCGCATTCCCATGTGGGAGCGAGCTTGCTCGCGAAGAGGTCATCACTGCCTCAGGAGATATTTCAGGCTGTCGCTTCTACCGTGCCAATAAAGTTCGCCAGCTCCGCCGTCTGCGGATTTGCAAACAACACCTTCGGATCCCCCACCTCATGCACCTTGCCATGGTGCATGAACACCAATTTATCCCCAACCTCACGGGCAAAGCGCATTTCGTGGGTGACCATGATCAGCGTCATGCCTTCCTTGGCCAATTGCCGCACCACGCTGAGCACTTCATTGACCAGTTCCGGGTCGAGCGCCGAGGTGATCTCGTCGCAGAGCAAAACCTTCGGCGACATCGCCAGCGCCCGGGCAATCGCCACGCGTTGCTGTTGTCCGCCGGACAAGCGATCCGGGAAGGCATCAAATTTTTCTCCGAGACCAACCCGTTCGAGCATTTCGCGCGCCAGTTCCGCTGCCTTGGCTTTCGGCACTTTCTGCACCACCTGCGGCGCGAGCATGACGTTTTCACCCACGGTCAGGTGCGGGAACAGGTTGAACTGCTGAAACACCATGCCGACCTTCTGCCGCAAGCTGCGCAGATCGGCGCGGGCGGCGTCGAGGTATTCGCCGTCGACTTCGATCACGCCGTCGTTGATCGATTCCAGACCATTGAGCGTGCGCAGCAGGGTGGATTTGCCCGAGCCGCTGCGGCCGATGATTGCCACGACCTGGCCTTCTTCGACGCTGAGGTCGATGCCTTTGAGCACGTGGTGATCGCCGTAGTATTTATGCAGGGCGGAAATTCTAAGCAGAGGCATGCAGTCTCCTTTCCAGGTAGCGCGCACTGAGGGACAAGGGGTAGCAGAGCAGGAAGTAGCCGAGGGCGACGAGGCCGTAGACCATAAACGGTTCGAATGTGGCGTTGGCGAGCATGCCGCCGGTCTTGGTCAGCTCGGTGAAACCGATGATCGAGGTGACGGCGGTGCCCTTGACCACTTGCACCGAGAAACCCACGGTCGGCGCTACGGCGATGCGCAGTGCCTGCGGCAGGATCACGTAGCGCAGTTGCTCCAGCGGATTGAGCGCCAGACTCGCCGAGGCTTCCCACTGGCCATTGGAGATCGACTCGACGCAGCCGCGCCAGATCTCTGCCAGATAGGCGCTGGTGAACAAGGTCAGGGCAATCGCTGCGGCCATCCACGGCGAGATTTCGATCCCCGCCAAGGCCACACCGAAGAACACCAGAAACAGCTGCATCAACAGCGGCGTGCCCTGAAACAGCTCGATCCAGGTGCGGGCAATGCTGCTTGGCAGAGAGTTTTTCGAGATGCGCATGATCAGGATCAGCAGCCCGACGATCCCGCCGCCAACAAACGCCACCAGCGACAGCGCCAGCGTCCATTGCAGGCCGACGAGCAGGTTGCGCAGGATGTCCCAGAAGGTGAAATCGCTCATGCGCGGCTCCTGCTGATGTAGCGCCGGCCGATCCAGTTCAGCAACTGGCGGATCAGCAGCGCCATGCACAGGTAGATCAGCGTGGTCAGCGCGTAGGTTTCAAAGGCGCGGAAGTTGCGCGACTGAATGAAGTTGGCGGCAAAACTCAGCTCTTCGGTGGCAATCTGCGAACACACCGCCGAGCCGAGCATGACGATGATGATCTGGCTGCTCAGTGCCGGCCAGACCTTGCCCAGCGCTGGCAGCAGGACCACGTGGCGAAACGCCTCGAAGCGCGTCATCGCCAGCGCCGCTGCGGCTTCCAGTTGCCCGCGCGGGATCGCCTGAATGCCGGCGCGAATGATCTCGGTCGAATAGGCGCCGAGGTTGATCACCATCGCCAGCACCGCCGCCTGCCATTCGGAAATCTGCACGCCAAGCGACGGCAAACCGAAGAAGATGAAGAACAACTGCACCAGAAACGGCGTGTTGCGGATCAACTCGACGTAGACGCCAAAGATTGCCGAGAACGGGCGGATGTTCCACGCCCGCACCAGCGCCCCGACAATCCCGACGCCAACCCCGAGCAGCGCTCCGATGGCCGTCAGCTCAAGGGTAAACAGCGCCCCGCGCAGCAACAGGTCGGTGTTTTCCACCACCGGCATGAAATCGAACTGATAAGCCATGAAAATCTCCCGCGCAGTCGATCAGAGATCGGCCGGCAGCGGCTCTTTCAGCCAGGTCTGCGAATTCTTTTCCAGTGCGCCGTCAGCCTTGGCGGTGGTCAGGATGTCGTTGACCTTGGCCAGCAGCGCCGCTTCGTTCTTGTTCACGCCGACGTAGACCGGCGAATCCTTGAGCTTCACTTTCAACGCCGGCACGCGTTTCGGGTTCTTTTCGCTGATCGCGACCATCACCACGTTGCCGCTGGCGATCAGGTCGACCTGGCCGGCGAGGTAGGCGGCGATGGTCGAGTTGTTGTCTTCGAAGCGTTTGATGGTCACGCCTTCGGGGGCGACCTTGGTCAGTTCGATGTCTTCGATGGCGCCACGGGTGACGCTGATGGTCTTGCCCTTGAGGTCGTCGAGGCTGGTGATGGCGGCGTCCGGCGGGCCGAACACGGCGAGGTAGAACGGTGCATAAGCGCGGGAGAAGTCGATGACTTTCTCGCGCTCGGGGTTTTTGCCGAGGCTGGAGATCACCAGGTCGACCTTGCCGGTGGTCAGGAACGGAATGCGGTTGGTGCTGTTGACCGGGGTCAGTTCGAGTTTGACCTTGAGTTGATCGGCCAGCAATTTCGCCGTGTCGATGTCCAGACCACGAGGTTTCATGTCCGGGCCGACCGAGCCGAACGGCGGGAAGTCCTGGGGCACGGCGACTTTCAGCGTGCCGCGTTTGACCACGTCGTCGAGACCGTCGGCGTGAGCGGGAGCCTGGCTGAGCAACAGAGAGGAAAACAGGGCGGCGAGGAGGGCGCTGTAACGCTTGGTCATGGACAATCTCCGGATCGGCGGGAAGTGATTTCTGCGTTCGGACAGAGCATGGGCCGTGCCAATACGTGGCTTTCGTCGTGGCAGGCCGCGGTTTCAGCGGGTTTGTTCGGTCTTACTGGTCTGAACAGTCAGGTTGTTTTTCGCACCGCTATCGCGCATCGCTCCGCAGCACCGAACCCCGCTGGGGCACGACTTGCCGGACTCGGCGAATAGCTTTACAACTAGCCGCACATTGGCCTGGCGCGTCTGAAAAACCATGAATTCGATTTCCCGTGCGGTACCCGAAGTGGCGCTGCAAGCGATCCGCAAACTGATCACCGAGCAGGGTTTCGGCGCGGGTGATGCCTTGCCGTCGCAAAGGGATCTGGCGCTGCAATTGGGCGTGAGTCGAGCGTCGTTGCGTGAGGCGTTGTCGTCGCTGAGTGCGCTGGGTGTGGTCAGTATTCAGCCGGGCAAAGGCGTGTTCGTGCAGTCGCCAGTGGAATTGTCGCGTGGCGAAAACGCACCGGGCTGGTCGTTCGCGGCGCAGGCGTCGCCACTGGACATCTTTCAACTGCGCTATGCGCTGGAAGGATTTGCGGCGGGGCTGGCGGCGGTGACGTTGAGCACGTTCGATCTGGATGCGCTGGAAGACAATGTCGCAGCCATGCGCGATCAGTTGAAGGCCGGCGACTTTGACGCGGCGGCGAAACTCGACTTCGAGTTCCACCGACGCATTCTGCTGGCCAGCGGCAATCAGGCGATGCTGAGCATCCTTACGGCCAGCGCTGAAATGTTCCTGGAAAGCCAGAAACTACCGTTCATCCGTGCCGAACGCGCCATGGAAACCTGGCAGGAACACCGCAAGATCCTCCGCGCCCTCGCGCGCCGGGCGTCGGGTGCGGCGCAAAAAGCCATGCAGGAACACGTGCGCAACGCCGCCCTGCGTACCGGAATTTCCTTCATCGCCCCCGCCACGGCGTGACTTGAGCTATACCCAAACTCATCGAGTGCCATAGCAAGACTCAATCAACTGCGGCTTCCTGAACAGGGGAAGGGCGGCTATGATGGGCCACGTTTTTTTGCTTACAACCTGGAGAATTCCATGAGCAGCGATCTTATCAAACACGTCACCGACGCTAGCTTCGACGTTGACGTCCTCAAGGCCGAAGGCGCTGTCCTGGTCGATTACTGGGCCGAATGGTGCGGTCCTTGCAAAATGATCGCTCCGGTTCTGGACGAGATTGCCGAGACTTACAAAGGCAAGCTGACCGTTGCCAAACTGAACATCGACGAGAACCAGGAAACCCCGGCCAAGCACGGCGTGCGTGGTATCCCGACCCTGATGCTGTTCAAGAACGGCAACGTTGAAGCGACCAAAGTCGGCGCCCTGTCGAAGTCGCAACTGGCTGCTTTCCTCGACGCCAACATCTAAGCGTCGCTGTAAAGTGCCTGAAAAAAAGCCCCGCAAAATAGCGGGGCTTTTTGCGTATTCAGGGCTAGACGCTCCGAAACTCAGGTGGTACATTCGGCCCCGCACTGGTTTCTCCATTGCCCCCTGCTAGCCGTCGCCGACGCACTCCTTTTCGAATTAGTTCGCGATCCTGTCGCCTTCTCCGCGGCGCGGCCTCATTAAGCCAAAAGCTTAATTTCCCCCCCTCCATAAATGATTACGTCATTCCTATATGAATCTGACTGAACTCAAGCAAAAGCCGATTACCGAACTGCTCGAATTGGCCGAACAGATGGGCATAGAAAATATGGCCCGTTCGCGCAAGCAGGACGTGATTTTCTCCCTGCTGAAAAAGCACGCGAAAAGCGGCGAGGAAATCTCCGGTGATGGCGTGCTGGAGATTCTCCAGGACGGCTTCGGCTTCCTGCGCTCCGCTGACGCTTCCTACCTGGCCGGCCCGGACGATATCTACGTCTCGCCAAGCCAGATCCGCCGCTTCAACTTGCGCACCGGTGACACCATCGTTGGCAAGATCCGCCCTCCGAAGGAAGGCGAGCGGTATTTCGCTCTGCTCAAGGTCGATACGATCAACTTCGATCGTCCCGAGAACGCGAAAAACAAGATTCTCTTCGAGAACCTGACCCCGCTGTTCCCGACCGTGCGCATGAAGATGGAAGCCGGTAACGGTTCCACTGAAGACTTGACCGGTCGTGTAATCGACCTGTGCGCCCCGATCGGCAAAGGCCAGCGCGGTCTGATCGTTGCACCGCCGAAAGCCGGTAAAACGATCATGCTGCAAAACATTGCAGCGAACATCGCCCGTAACAACCCTGAAGTTCACCTGATCGTGCTGCTGATCGACGAACGTCCGGAAGAAGTGACCGAAATGCAGCGCACCGTGCGCGGCGAAGTGGTTGCCTCGACCTTCGACGAGCCGCCGACCCGTCACGTGCAGGTTGCTGAAATGGTGATCGAGAAGGCCAAGCGCCTGGTCGAGCACAAGAAAGACGTGGTGATCCTGCTCGACTCCATCACCCGTCTGGCCCGTGCCTACAACACCGTGATCCCGAGCTCCGGCAAGGTATTGACCGGTGGTGTCGATGCCCACGCTCTGGAGAAGCCAAAGCGTTTCTTCGGTGCCGCGCGTAACATCGAAGAAGGCGGCTCGCTGACCATTATCGCCACCGCGCTGGTTGAAACCGGCTCGAAGATGGACGAAGTGATCTACGAAGAGTTCAAGGGTACCGGCAACATGGAACTGCCTCTGGATCGCAAGATCGCCGAGAAGCGTGTGTTCCCGGCCATCAACATCAACCGCTCCGGTACCCGTCGCGAAGAGTTGCTGACCGCCGACGACGAACTGCAGCGCATGTGGATTCTGCGCAAGCTGCTGCACCCGATGGACGAAGTGGCTGCCATCGAGTTCCTGGTCGACAAGCTGAAAACGACCAAGACCAACGACGAGTTCTTCTTGTCGATGAAGCGCAAGTAATACGTAAGCGGTTTGAAAAAGAACGCCCCGAAAGGGGCGTTTTTTTTGCGCCGGATTATTTGTGTCTGGATTGAAATGTACGCTGCTGATAACTTTCGCGCTTTCCAGGGACGCTGTATCCAAAAAGAGAAAGGTTTTTCATGCACACGTTTGGCAATCGCCGTGATATCGACGGATTACGGGCACTGGCGGTTATTCCTGTCGTACTGTTTCATTTCGGATTCAGTACATTCAGTGGTGGTTTTGTCGGGGTGGACGTCTTTTTCGTCATTTCCGGGTTCCTGATCACCACCATTCTGTTCCGTGAAATCAGCGCACAGCGCTTCAGTTTCATTGATTTCTGGGCGCGCCGTGCCCGTCGCATCATTCCTGCGCTGAGCGTGGTCATGCTGGTCACGTTGGCGCTGGGCTGGCTGCTGCTGACGGCCAAGGACTTCTCCGAGCTTGGGCGAACAGTGCGCTATCAGTCATTGTTCATCTCCAACATCCTGTTCATGCGTGAGGATGGCTACTTCCAGCCGGCCTCCGATCTGAAGCCGCTGCTGCATACCTGGTCGCTGGCGGTAGAAGAGCAGTACTACATCTTCTTTCCACTGCTGATGGCGGTGCTGATCCGTTATGTCCGGCATTGGCGCTGGATGTTGTTTGCGGTGTTGCTGGTGTCGTTCGGCTTGAATATCGCGTATATCGAACACAAACCGGAATTCACCTTCTTCTCGCTGCCGACCCGGGCCTGGGAGCTGCTCTGCGGCGCGATGCTCGCGGTGACGCCGGCGCCGAAGCAGGCGGTGCGCCCATGGTTGTATCAAGCGGTTGGCATCGCGGGTCTGGCTGCCGTGCTGTTTGCGGTGTTTACGTTCGACAAATCTACGGTGTTTCCGGGCTGGGCGGCGTTGCTGCCAGTACTGGGTACCACGGCATTGATCTGGTCGGGCGCCCAGGGTCAGAGCTGGACCGCGCAACTCTTGAGCCTGCGGCCGTTGGTCTGGGTCGGGTTGCTCTCCTATTCGCTGTACCTGTGGCATTGGCCGGTCTTTGTCTACGCCAACGCGATTTCCATCGACGGTATTCAGCCTGTCGAGGCGTTCGCTTGGATGGCCATGGCGCTGGGACTGGCGTGGCTGAGCCTGCGCTATGTCGAGTTGCCGTTTCGGGAAAAACGCTTGCTGGCCGGGCGTAACGCCATATTGGCCGGGGCTGTGGCTGCGATTGTCGTGTTGGTGGCGACGGGCTCGGCGATCCGTTCAGCTGACGGGGTGCCACAACGGCTGACCGGCAAAGCGCTGGAATATGCACAGTCGCGGGAATGGCGCGCCGGGCAGATGAAGTGCATGTTGGTCACCCAGGACAAGTCGCTGGACAAGGCATGCCTGGTGGGTGGCCGCGAGGATGTCCCGGCCACGCAATTGTTCTGGGGCGACAGCCACACCGCTGCGTTGCTGCCGGCCATCGAAAGCAATGCCCGCCGCGAAGGACGTCCGGTGTGGCTGTACAGCATGAGCGCCTGCCCACCGATTCTGAGCGATGATCCGCGTCAGCGCTGCAAAGACTTCAACGAACAAACCATGGAGCGTGTGCGCAGTCTGGGTATCAAGGACGTAGTGCTGGCCTCGAACTGGAGCCTTTATGTGTACGGCCGTGAAGACGGCGATAAAAAAGTACTGCTCAACGCCCACGACACTACTGCCCAGGCTGAGCAACGCATGGCCGTTGCACTCAAGGCGCGAGTGGCCGCGCTGAGAGCGGCGGGCGCGCAAGTCTGGTTGTTCAAAGAAGTGCCTTTACAACGTAAAGGCATCATCAACCGGTTGACCAGTCTGGCGCGCATCGGGCGTTCGGCCGAAGGGCTGGGCCGTCCGCTTGAAGAGCATCTGGCGCGACAGCAGTTCCTCAGTACCTTGTTCGACGCCATGAGCGCCGCCGATCCGGGAGTTCACGTGATCGATCCAACACCGCTGATGTGTGCGAACGGAGTCTGCAGCATCGAGGTCAATGGTCATTCGCAGTACAAGGATGAGGATCACCTGTCGGATGTCGGCAGCGTCCGACTGAGCCCGCTGTTTGCACCGCTGCTGCTGGGCGCGAGGCACAATTGAGCGATGCCGGTGCCTGACGGGCTGCTGTTTGCCCGTCAGAGCAGGTAGGATGTACGCCTATTTTGAGGGTGCCATCGTCAATGAAATTCAAGGATCTTCGGGATTTCGTGCAGCAGCTTGAGCAGCGCGGAGAGTTGAAACGCATCCAGATTCCCGTCTCGCCGGTGCTGGAGATGACCGAGGTGTGCGACCGCACGCTGCGGGCCAAGGGCCCGGCGCTGCTGTTCGAAAAACCGACTGGCTATGACATTCCGGTGCTCGGCAACCTGTTTGGTACGCCTGAACGGGTGGCCATGGGCATGGGCGCCGAGTCGGTCAGCGAGCTGCGCGAAATCGGCAAGCTGCTGGCCTTCCTCAAGGAGCCGGAGCCACCGAAGGGCTTGAAAGACGCGTGGTCGAAACTGCCGATCTTCCGCAAGATCATCTCGATGGCGCCGAAAGTCGTCAAAGACGCGGTGTGCCAGGAAGTGGTCATCGAAGGCGACGACGTCGATCTGGCGATGCTGCCGGTGCAGACCTGCTGGCCCGGCGACGTCGGTCCGCTGATCACCTGGGGCCTGACCGTCACCAAAGGCCCGAACAAGGATCGCCAGAACCTCGGCATCTACCGTCAGCAAGTGATCGGCCGCAACAAGGTGATCATGCGCTGGCTCAGCCATCGTGGCGGCGCCCTCGACTTCCGTGAGTGGTGCGAGAAGCACCCGGGTCAGCCGTTCCCGGTGTCCGTGGCCCTGGGTGCGGATCCGGCGACCATCCTTGGCGCGGTGACGCCAGTGCCGGACAGTCTCTCCGAATACGCTTTCGCGGGCCTCTTGCGCGGTAACCGCACCGAACTGGTCAAGTGCCGCGGCAATGACCTGCAAGTGCCGGCCACCGCCGAAATCATCCTCGAAGGCGTGATCCACCCCGGCGAAATGGCCGATGAAGGCCCGTACGGCGACCACACCGGTTACTACAATGAAGTCGACAGCTTCCCGGTGTTCACCGTCGAACGCATCACCCACCGGATCAAACCGATCTACCACAGCACCTACACCGGCCGTCCGCCGGATGAGCCGGCGATTCTCGGCGTGGCGCTGAACGAAGTGTTCGTGCCGATCCTGCAGAAGCAATTCCCTGAGATCACCGATTTCTACCTGCCGCCGGAAGGCTGCTCGTACCGCATGGCCATCGTGACCATGAAGAAGTCGTATCCGGGGCATGCCAAGCGCGTGATGCTCGGTGTCTGGTCGTTTTTGCGACAGTTCATGTACACCAAGTTCGTTATCGTCACTGACGACGATATCAACGCCCGCGACTGGAACGACGTGATCTGGGCCATCACCACGCGCATGGACCCCAAGCGCGACACGGTGATGATCGATAACACGCCGATCGACTACCTCGACTTCGCCTCGCCGATTTCTGGCCTGGGTTCGAAAATGGGCCTCGATGCCACCCACAAGTGGCCGGGCGAAACCACTCGCGAGTGGGGCCGCGTGATCGTCAAGGACGACGCCGTCACCCAACGGATCGATGCCATCTGGAATCAGTTAGGAATAGATTGATGCGTGTAACCCTGCAGCCCTCCGGAGCAGTGCTTGAGATACAGCCCGGTGAGCGGATTCTCGACGGCGCGCGGCGCTTGGGCTACGAATGCCCGCAAAGCTGCCGCAACGGCAATTGTCATGTGTGTGCGGCGCTGCTGGTTGAAGGTAGAGTCGCGCAGGACGGCAAGGTGCATGACCACGGCGAGTTCTACACTTGCATAGCCGAGCCGCTGGAAGACTGCGTCCTGCTGTGGGATGGCGTGCTCGCGCTGGGAGAACTGCCGGTGCGCAGCCTGTCATGTCAGGTCATCGAATGCCGCGATGTGGGTGGTGATACCTGGCGCGTGCGTCTGCGTGCGCCGGCGGGCAAGCCACCGCGCTATCACGCCGGACAGTACTTGATGATCGAGCGTGAGAACGGTGAGAAGTCAGCGTTCTCCATGGCCTCGGCGCCGCACGGTGGGCGTGATCTGGAAATCCATGTGCTGGCGCGCGAAGCCAGTGCACTGAGCCTGATCGAACAGCTGCAACGCAACGCGATGGTGCGGGTCGAGCTGCCGTTCGGCGACACGCATCTGGCCGAATTGCCGGATGGTCCGCTGGTGCTGGTTGCCGCCGGCACCGGCATGGGCCAGATTCACGCCCTGATCGAACACTGCCGCGCCAACGGCTTCAAACACCCGGTGCATCTGTACTGGGGCGTGCGCCGTCCGGAAGATTTCTATGAGATCGAACATTGGGATGAATGGCTGAAGTTGCCCAATCTGTTCCTGCACAAAGTCGTCAGTGATCAATGCGGTTGGGAAGGGCGCTGCGGCATGCTGCACGAGGCGGTCTGTGAAGACTTCCCGGATCTGAAACCGCTGCACGTCTATGCCAGCGGCTCGCCGGCCATGGTCTACGGCACGCTGGACGCATTGGTCGAAGCCGGGATGGACGCCCATCAAATGCGTGCCGACGTGTTCGCTTACGCTCCCCGCTCCTGAATCCGTTATAACTCGCTATATAGCCGATCGGTATTTATGTAATTGCATAAATACCGCTAGGTTATATATCCATCAGGCAATCAATTAAGAACTGTGCCATGGCACTCAAATTGCCTTAAAACATATGTGCCTTATTGTTACAGCGGTGCGTTCTATTAAGTAATTCTTTACCCGCGGGGAGCTGAACGCTATTCGCCATGAGCGCCATTGAAAACGCTTTTCTGAATTTGAATTACCCTCCGCGGCTCGATCTTGGGCCGCAGCTGACGCACGAACAACTTCTCGCTTCCATGCAATCGACCATGGCGCGCCACAAGGGCGGGCCGGTGTGGCTGTTCGCCTACGGTTCGCTGATCTGGCGGCCCGAATGCTCGGCGGTAGAACGGGTGCGCGGACGCGTGCACGGCTACCATCGCGGCTTGTACCTGTGGTCCCACGAGCACCGCGGGACGCCGGAAATGCCCGGTCTGGTGTTTGGTCTGGATCGTGGCGGTTCGTGCAGCGGCTTCGCCTATCGCTTGCCGGAAGACAATCTCGACACTGCGCTGTACGCCTTGTGGAAACGCGAAATGCCGGTGCCGTCCTATCGGCCACACTGGCTCAACTGCCGGCTCGAAGATGGCACTCAGGTGCAGGCGTTGGGATTCGTTTTGGAGCGACACCTGCCCAGCTATGCCGGCAACTTGCCGGATCACGTGCTAAGCCAGGTGTTCGAAAGCGCCAGCGGGCGTTACGGCACCACTCGCGATTATGTCGAGCAGACCGCACACGCCCTGCGCAGCCACGCCATGCCAGATCGAAATCTGGAGGCGCGGCTCAAGCGCTGTAAGTCACAGACTGATCAAGCGACCGCTTCACGGCTCTGACTGGCGACTTGCTTGTGCCATAGCGTCGGGGCGAGGAAGGCCATCGCCAGCAGGCAAGCGCCCACCAGCAGCACGAAACCACCGTCCCAGCCGAAATGGTCAACGGTGTAGCCCATCGCGGCACTGGCCGCGACCGAGCCACCCAGATAACCGAACAGACCAGTGAAGCCTGCGGCAGTGCCAGCGGCTTTCTTCGGTGCCAGTTCCAGCGCTTGCAGGCCGATCAGCATCACCGGGCCGTAGATCAGGAAGCCGATCGAGAACAACGCGATCATGTCGACGGTCGGGTTGCCGGCCGGGTTCAGCCAGTAAACCAAGGTCGCAACGGTCACCAGCGCCATGAACACCATGCCGGTCAGGCCACGGTTGCCACGGAAGATCTTGTCCGACATCCAGCCGCACAGCAGCGTGCCCGGAATCCCCGCCCACTCGTAGAAGAAGTACGCCCACGAGGTTTTATCGACGGTGAAACCCTTGGCTTCTTTCAGGTAGGTCGGTGCCCAGTCCAGCACGCCGTAGCGCAGCAGGTAGACGAAAACGTTGGCCATGGCGATGTACCAGAGCATTTTGTTGCGCAGCACGTATTTGACGAAGATCTCTTTCGCGCTGAATTCGTCTTCGTGGCTGGCGTCGTAGCCTTCCGGGTAATCGTTCTTGTACTTCTCGATCGGCGGCAGGCCAACCGATTGCGGGGTGTCGCGCATGGTGATGAACGCGAACACGGCCACGCCCAACGCCACGGCTGCCGGTACGTAGAACGCTGCATGCCAGTCGTTGAACAAGCCCATGCCGAGCAGGAACAGCGGGCCGATCAGGCCGCCACCGACGTTATGCGCCACGTTCCACACGGACACCACGCCGCCGCGTTCCTTCTGCGACCACCAGTGCACCATGGTCCGGCCACTTGGCGGCCAACCCATGCCCTGGGCCCAGCCGTTGATGAACAGCAGGATGAACATCATGGTCACGCTGGACGTTGCCCAAGGTGCGAAACCGAAAATGAACATCACACCGGCCGAGACCAGCAAGCCGAACGTCAGGAAGTAACGCGGGTTGGAACGGTCGGACACCAGGCCCATGAGGAACTTGGAAAGACCGTAGGCAATGGCGATCGCCGACATTGCCAGACCCAGATCGCCGCGGCTGTAGCCTTCGTCGATCAGGTACGGCATGGCCAGCGAGAAGTTTTTGCGCAGCAGGTAGTAACCCGCGTAGCCAAAGAAAATACCGGCGAAGATCTGCCAGCGCAGGCGTCGGTAGGTGCTGTCTATTTTTTCTTCAGGCAATGGAGCCTGATGTGCGGCAGGACGAAAGAAAGCAAACATTCAAGAGCTCCAGATTTCTTGTTTTGACTGCGGATGCGAATGTTACAGTTTCGTTACCGAAAATAGCACCGGTTCGCATCGAGCAAATAGCGGAAAATGTTGGATGTCGCGTGTTCCTTTACGAACCTGTCGCTCAGCTGTAAGAACGGGGCGTTTTTGTCGCGCTCGGGACGTTGTGACTTAGACTCGCGATCTACAGATCGACTGATATCTCGAGATAAACGATGACCCCGAAAGTTCGCAGGCTATTGCCTAGGCTGTTGATGGTTGCTGTTGTGGCTGCTTCAGTGCTGGTGTTGAGCTTCGCGCAGGGTTCTGCAGCGCCAGGCCTGCGCAATGTCACCGTATTGATCGTCCGTCATGCGGAAAAGCCTGAGGTGGGCCGTGAACTCAATGCCCGGGGCGAACAGCGCGCCGTTGCCTACGCGGACTATTTCACCTCGTTGCAACTGGACGACCAGACACTCACGCCCCAACGTCTGATCGCTACCGCCGACAGCCCGGAAAGCATCCGACCGCGTCAGACGCTGATTCCACTGTCCCAACGCCTGCAACTGCCGATCGAGCAGCCCTACGCCAATAACGACGTCGACAAACTGGTCAGCTCGCTGCGCAAGAATAATCAGGCGAAAACCGTGTTGATCGCCTGGCACCACAGCCACATCAACAAACTGATTGCGGCGTTCGGTGGAGACGGCCCGGCACTGATCGGTCAGCCGAAATGGCCGGTCGATGTTTACGATTGGCTGATTGTTCTGCGCTTCGATGACAAGGGGCAGTTAATCCAGTCGCGTAGCGAAAAGGTTCAGGAACATCTGATGCCGGGTGATATTGCAGGCTGAGCGGTAAAGGAATCCGTCAGAAGAGTTACCTCTGAGCATTCGCGTGGCGCTTTTTCGCCCGATTTACCGTCTTATCTTGGGAAATGTCCTGCACCCAAAGCAGAAGTTGCGCCATTCAGTTAAGCGTCATCGCTCCGTAACCTTTGTGTTGTTGCCGGGATTGGCATTCGAGCGCTAGGGGGTGGGGTATGCGGTGGATTGTGGCGTTGTTTTTGTTGGTCGTCGGCGGTGTTGCGCCCGGAGAGGTGCTTTTGATTCCTGAAGACAACCCCAGACCGGTTTATCCTCAAGCGCTGTCCAGGGCAGGGATTACGGGTGAGGTGAAGGCCCGTTTCATCGCCAGGGCGGACGGCTCGGTCGGCGAGATCAGCATCTTGAAAAGCGATCACCCCGATCTGGCCGAGGCGGTCAGAGTCGCGCTGGCGCAGTGGCGTTTCGAGCCTTGGGCCGTTGAGGAGGGCAAACCCGAAAAGCAGGAAGTCGTCGCGCCGATAGCCTTTCGGCTCGATCTGGATCAGCCCATTCATGTCAATCAGCAACTGAAAGTCTTGCGATGCCGAACGGTTAACGAGAATCTCGCCAACATTGCCGAGTACTCATGGATCGATTCGGCGGCGTTCGCACAAACCCGCGCCTATCTTACGAACGTCTTCCCTAAAACTCAGTTACCGGACGCACAACGTCTGGCAATGATTGCCAAGATGAACCGGCAGGTTGAGAAGATCGTCAGGGCTTGTCGAGACAGCCCTACGCGCAAATTCATGAGCCTGTTGCCGGAGGAGATTCGTGAGTTGCTTTGATAACAAAGGCCAGAACGACCGAACCGGAGATTCTGGCCTTTATCGAAAGGTCACTCAGCGCACCTGCACCACCACCTTGCCCACCGCCTTGCGCTGGCCAAGATCATTGATTGCCTGCGCCGCATTGCTCAGCGGATAGACCTGCGACACCAACGGTTTCAACTTGCCCTCGGCAAACCAGGCGAACAACTGCTGGAAGTTCGCCGCGTTGTCCTGCGGCTGGCGCTGGGCGAAGGAGCCCCAGAACACGCCGAGCACCGCCGCGCCTTTGAGCAGGGCGAGGTTGACTGGCAACTCCGGGATGCGCCCGCTGGCGAAGCCGACCACCAGCAGACGACCATTCCAGGCGATGGCGCGGATGGCTTGATCGAAGAGATCGCCGCCGACCGGGTCGTAAATCACATCGGCACCCTGGCCGTCGGTGAGGCGTTTGATTTCCTCCTTGAGGCTGGTTTCGCTGTAATTGATCAACTCATCGGCGCCGGCAGCTTTGGCCACCGCCAGTTTCTCCGCGCTGCTGGCGGCAGCGATAACGCGGGCGCCCATGGCTTTGCCGATTTCCACCGCCGCGAGGCCGACGCCACCGGATGCGCCAAGCACCAGCAGGGTTTCACCCGGTTGCAGGTTGGCGCGTTGCTTGAGCGCGTGCATCGAGGTGCCGTAGGTCATGCTGAAGGCGGCAGCGATGTTGAAATCCATCGACGGCGGAATCGGCAGCACGTTATAGCCCGGCACCGCGACCTGTTCGGCAAAACTGCCCCAGCCGGTCAGGGCCATGACCCGGTCACCGACCTTCAGATGACTGACCTTTTCCCCGACCTCCGTGACCACGCCGGCCGCTTCGCCACCCGGTGAAAACGGAAAGGGCGGCTTGAATTGGTACTTGCCCTCGATAATCAGCGTGTCCGGGAAGTTGACCCCGGCGGCGTGCACGTCCAGCAGGATTTCGTTCTTCTTCACGACAGGACTGGCGACGTCTTCCAGCACCAGCGATTCGGCAGGGCCGAAGGCTTTGCACAGCACGGCTTTCATCAGGGCTATTCCTTTGGGAGTGATGGCCGATAAGTGTAGGTGTGTCAGTCAACGGGTCAACGAGCATGCCCGGCCCTGATAGTCAGCCATAAGCTTGTGCTTGCGCGGCGGGTCGTTATGCTAGGCCGCAAACCGGATAAGGAGCGAATTGTGAAAGCGTGGATCATGTTGTTGCTGGCCCTGTCTCTGCCTGTGGCAGCGCTGGCCGAAGAAGCCAAAGAAGGCGAGGCGCCGAAGGTAAGCTACATCACCCTGAGCCCGCCGTTCGTGGGCAACTACGGGCTGGACGGCACGCCGAAGCTCAAGGTCTACAAGGCCGATGTGGCACTGCGCGTGACCGGTGAAGAGGCGAGCAAACTGGTCAAGGCCAACGAGCCGCTGATCCGTAATCAACTGGTGGCATTGTTCACGCAGCAGACAACCGAGGCGATGGGCAGCATCGAAGGTAAAGAGAAGCTGCGTCAGGAAGCGCTGAAACAGACCCAGCAAGTGATGAATGACGAGACCGGCAAGCCGGTGGTTGAGGATCTGTTGTTTAACAACCTGATCATTCAGTAATACAAATTCTGAAAGTCAAAAGATCGCAGCCTTCGTCAGCTCCTACATTGGAATGCGTTCCCCTGTA
>NZ_JBSVXS010000030.1:0-59479 GCF_054070155.1 Pseudomonas sp. SDT291_1_S447 | reverse complement strand
GGCTCGCTCCCACAGTTGAAATGCATTCCAATGTGGGAGCGAGCCTGCTCGCGAAGATAGCGCCGCCGATCCATCGGCGGGCACTTAAAGCGATTTCCACAACGAATCAAAATCCTCCTCACTCCCGCCATTTTTCGCGGCCTCCAGCGAGCGATAGGCAAACTGATTGAAACTGTGCGTACTTGCCACCCGCCGATCCAGCCCGGCGCGGTGTTCTTCGCCTTGGGTATTGATCATCACCTTGCTGCCTTCCTGAAACGGCAAACGCGGTGCCAGCAAGGTCGCGGGCAGATCGATCGCACTGATCTCCGGTAACAATAATCCGCGCAAATACTGACTGTGATCGTCCCGCGAGCGCACCAGTTGCAGTCCACAAGGCTGTGCATGCGGGGCCACCAGTTCAATGCCCATTTGCGTGCCGCCACCGCGTACCTGACGGATCCAGCGGATCACCGCAATGCTCCAGCCCAGACTGACACTGTCGTGTATTCCGAGCATTTCTCCGGCCTGCAGTTCGGCGGGCACTTCCTCTGGCCATGCCAGGCAATAACCGCCGGGGCTGTGGTTGATCACCGGCAGGGCATGGGTCGGGTAATGGGGTGTGCTGTCGGTGCCGCTTTCGTCCTCGACCAAATGGTCGTACTGGATTTCCTCGTAGGGCAAAAACTGCTCGGCATTACTCTGCGGGGCTGCGTCGAAAGCCTGACTCCAACTGTCCTTTTCACCTTTGGCGACGGTACTGCTGAAATTCGCCGAGCGCGCCCCGGGAAGCTTGAGCAGTTCGCTGAAACTGCGCTCGCCGCCGAGGTAGAAGTGCAGGGCGCTCATGCCCACGCACACGGTCAGATGGCCTTGGCCAACGGTGCGCTGAAAACTGCGTTCAGCCGCTTGCCCCCAGCTGGCGTGCAGGTGTTGCAAGGTATCGAAGCTCAGCCCGGCCGGGACGGGCAGCGGCGCCGAAGTGTCCTGATGCAGCAAATGCGCTTCGATGGCATTCACCAGCGGCTGCGGATCGAAACCGAGCAATCCGCGTTGTTGCTCGCTGCGAAACATGCTGCGGTAGCGTGGGCCGGCATCCAGTTCTGCACTGATCGCCAGCAGGCCGGCGTCCGGGCTTGCGGGATGCAGCTTGAGCCGCGCGCTCCACGGCTCTAACACGTCGGCCAGCCGCGCGATCTGGTTTTGTCGCAACTGATTGCAACGAGCGCTGCCCAGTAAGAGCGCGGCGATGTAGGTCTGCTCCAGGCTCAGCTCTGTCGTGAGGCTGGCCAAGTCGTCATGCACGGCGCGGTGTTGCAGTTGCAGTTCAGCGGCGCTGCGATACAGCTGATGCAGTTCGAACCAGACATGTTCCGGCGGCGAGCTATACAGCTGCGTGGCGCGCAGCAGTTGGCCTTTGAGTGCATGGGCTGCTCGCTGCAGAGCCATACTGACCAATGCTGCGCGGTCCTTGCGGTACTTTGGCGCAATTCGCAGCACGATCTGTTTGTAGCCGATGGCCAGATGGCTTTGCAGGGCCTGACAGAGATTGCTGATCTTGCGCGACCGCTCGTCGAGCATGATTGCCTGATGCAGGAAGTGCCGCTCCAGATGCAGGCAGACGAAATACACCTCGGGCCGCAGCAGCTCCAGCAGATTGAGGCGATTGTCGCTGGGTGTGAGCAATTGGTTGAGTTCACCCAAGGCTTGATACAACTGGCGGGCGGTTTCGCCGATGTTGGCTTTGGGCAGGTCGGCGATCCAGCGCTTGAGGTCGCGCGGAGTCGCTTCGCAAAACGACAGGCGCGTTTGCGACGGGGTTGGCGCGTGAAGGGGCGGCAAGGCGTTGGTCTGGCTCATGCCAAAAACCATAGCAGCAAATAACGCAATCTGCGGGAGCGCCTGAGGCGACTCCCGCAACGGTCAATCAGGCTTTTGGCAGCGCCAGGCCTTGGCCCATCTGTACTGGCGAGCCGGCCGCGAGTTCTTCAGTCCATTTAACCTGATCCGGGCCGAATAGCACGATAGCGGTCGAACCCAGCTTGAAGCGACCCAGTTCAGCGCCTTTTTCCAGATGGATCGGCGCGCGGGCGGCTTCGTCGTAGCGGAAGGTTTTCAGTTCGCGCTTCGGCGGGGTGACCAGACCGGCCCACACGGTTTCGATCGAAGCGACGATCATTGCGCCAACCAGCACCACGGCCATCGGCCCGCGCTCGGTGTCGAAGATGCACGCTACACGCTCGTTACGAGCGAACAGTTCCGGGACGTTTTCGGCGGTGGTCTGATTCACCGAGAAGATCCGGCCCGGAATGTAGACCATTTCGCGCAGGGTGCCGGCCAGCGGCATGTGCACGCGGTGGTAGTCCTTGGGCGACAGGTAAATGGTGGCAAAGTCGCCGCCCATGAACGGCGCCGCATTGGCCGCATCACCGCCGAGCAGTTCCAGCACGCTGAAGCTGTGGCCCTTGGCCTGGAACACGCGACCGTGCTTGATCGGGCCGAGCTGGCTGACCGCACCGTCGGCCGGGCTGAGGATCGCGCCCGGGGTTTCGTCCAGTGGACGCGCGCCGTCTTTCAGGGCACGGGTGAAGAAGGCGTTGAAATGCTCGTAAGCGGTCAGGTCTTCGACCAGCGCTTGCGACATGTCCACCTGGTAGCGCTTGGCGAACCATTGGGTGAAGGCATTCTTGAACCAGCGCACGCGGCACTCGGCAACGCAGCCGGCCAAGCGCGACAGCAGGTGATGAGGCAGCAGGTACTGACTGAGGATAAACAGACGCTCTTTCATTAGTTGTCCTTAAAAACCTTGAATCTCGACAGGCGTGTCAGGGTGGTTGCCCCATTCGCCCCAGGAACCGGCGTAGCCCTTGACCCGCGGATAACCGAGGGACTTGGCCACCAGATAAGTGAAGCCCGACCGGTGATGGGTCTGGCAGTGGGTAATGATTTCTTTGTCCTTGGTGATCCCGAGATCTTCGAGGATCTGCGGCATGTCTGTGCGAATACGCAGCTGACGGGCCTTGTCCATGCCGGCGGTCCATTCGAAATTGACCGCGCCGGGGATGTGCCCGGCCTTGGCGGCCAGGACTTTCTCGCCGGAATACTCCAGCGGCCCGCGCGCATCCCAGATTGCCAGGTCGGCGGCGCCGAGACGACTTTGCAGGTATTCGCGTGTGGCGGTCGGTTCTTCGTGCAGGGTCAGCGCCAGCGGGCCACCGACAGCGGGTGGCACCTGGATCGACATCGGCATGCCATCTGCCAGCCACGCCGGCAGACCACCGTCTATATAGTGGTACTTGTCGTGACCGATCACGTCGAGCAGCCAGATGAAACGTCCGGCCCAGCCGCCGCCTTCATCGTCATACACCACGTAGACCGCGTCCTGGCGATGCCCGAGTTCACCGAACAACGCTTCCAGATCGGCTTTGGCCGGCAGCAGGCCCGGCGCCGGCGGCTGGCCGAGCTGGGTGCGCTTCGGGTCGACAAAACGTGCGCCGGGAAGATGACCTTCGGTGTAGCGGGCAGCGCTGGTCAGATCCACCAGAATCAGTTCAGGGGAATCGAGACGCGGGAGCAGGTCGCTCGGCTCGATGACGAGCGGCAAGCCAGAGAAGTCAGACATGTGAGGTCTCCAGAGCACAAAGGGGAGGATTGTAGCGCAGCCTCATCGGCCACGGCTGCTAAAGCTGTGCAGGGCTTTTTCTATGCACTGCGCGGTTTTGCCAAAGGCTTGCACGGTGATGTCGGCGAACGGCCCGCCGCCCTGATCAGCGACAACGATCATGATCACTCGGCCGTTATTGACCAGTGAGCGCAGGAACAGATGCTCGCCACGAAACAGCGTGCGCAGGCTCGGCGGCAGCAGGGCGGAGAACTGTGCATTGTTGTCCGGGTTGATGCGCACCTGCGCTTGTTGCGCGAGTAAACGTTGCAGCACGCTACTTTGGTTGACGGCAAAAGTCAGTGCAGCGGCTTCTTTCGGCAAACCATAGGTTTGCTGCACACGCAGACTGGATTGGCTGCGGTCGGCCATCAGGATCATCACCCGGCGCATGCCGCTGGCGGCCAAGGCATCGCGCGCGGCGACGGTCAGGCTCATCGCATTGGTGAAGCGGCTCGGTTCTGCCAGCAATTCGGCGCATTGCTTGCGCCATTGGCCCAGGTCCTCAGCTGTCGGCGCGGCGGCGGGCAACAGGCCGGCGGGTAAACGACGGGTGCCCCACGGCCACAACAGCGAAACGGCCGGGTGCCACAAATCGGGCATCGCGTGATAACGCGCGCTGTTGGCGGCTTGTTGGTGCAACTGTTGCTGCACTTCGTCCATCGAGATTTGCAGATAAAGGCTGGTCAGGTACTGCCAGCGTTCGCTGTGCGGACTGTCCCAGGCTTGTTGCGCCGACAGCGCCAGACCGTTGGCCAGCAGTACGGTATTAGCCGGTTGATTAAGCCAGCAGCGCAGCGTCGGGTCATCGTCGAGGCGATTCTGCTGGCGCAACGGATGCTCGCTGTCGCGGGCGATGCGCAGCACTTTCACCAGTTCGCGCTGTTCACTGAGCAGCAGTTTGTAGCCTTGCTGCACCCAGATCGGCAGATGCCAGGCCTGCACCAGTGCCTCGGCAATTTTCAGCAGGCGCACGCCGAACAATTGCTTTTCGACGGTGCGGGCCGACTCGCCCTTGTGGATAACCCGCAGCTCCCATTCCTCAAGCAGTTGCGGATAAGTCAGCGCCAATGGCCACAGCGGCGACAGAAACAACAGGCTGCCCCAATGAATGTCTTGCCACAGCCGCGCCAGGCGACTGGCGAAAAAACCGTTGGCCTGTTGCGTTGCGTGCTGGCTGATCATCTGCAACTGGCGCAGGGCCTTGGGGATTTGCATCTGCGGTTCGGCGGGCAGGCGCGCGAGCAATTCTTCGGTGCGGGCAAGGCCCAGACGGTTGATCGCCACCTCAAGATTTTCCGCCGGCGCGGCCATGGTGCCGTGGGTGTGACGATTCGCCTCACGGATGATGCTCAAGGCCAGTGCCGGGCTGTCCTGCATCAGGTCGGCGATATCGCGCAGCGAGCTGCGGTTGTCACGGATCGCGCGGCAGACTTTGTCGTGAGCCTCTTGCGGCACGGGCAGTCGCACGCCATCGAGCAACTTTACCCAGCCGTCGAGGGTGGTCGGTTTTGCGTGTGGGACGTTCGTTTCATTAGCCATGTCTGGAGGGGATCTTCACTGACTGTAGACGCGCCCGGCATGGGCTAAATTGGCTTTTCGCCTGAACTGGCTATAGTCTGGCGCAGTTTTGCCGATAAGTAGAAGAAGAGATTTTTTAACTTCCGAATATGACCTTGAACCCGACTTAAATAAGTACTTTCTACCTATGGCTAAAATTATCGGCATCATCGTCGTATTCGCGAGCGTGCTCGGCGGATACGTGCTCTCCCACGGCAAGATTGCCGCCCTGATCCAGCCTTTCGAGGTGTTGATCATCGGTGGTGCTGCACTCGGTGCATTCCTGCAGGCCAACCCCGGCTACATGACGATGCACGTGCTCAAGAAATCCCTGAGCATGTTCAGTTCGCGCTTCAGCCACACGTTCTATCTGGAAGTGCTCGGGCTGATCTACGAGATCCTCAACAAGAGCCGCCGCGAAGGCATGATGGCCATCGAAGGCGACATCGAAGATGCTGCTGCGAGCCCGATTTTCGCCAAGTACCCGGCAGTGCTCAAAGACGAACGCATGACCGCGTTCATCTGCGATTACCTGCGCATCATGTCGTCCGGCAACATGGCCCCGCACGAGCTGGAAGGCTTGTTCGACATGGAACTGTACAGCCTGAAAGAAGACCTCGAACACCCGTCCCACGCGGTGAACGGCATCGCCGACGCCATGCCCGGTTTCGGTATCGTTGCGGCGGTACTCGGTATTGTGGTGACCATGGCCTCGCTGGGTGAAGGCGATCAGAAGTCCATCGGCCTGCACGTCGGTGCGGCACTGGTCGGTACCTTCTTCGGTATTCTTGCGGCGTACGGTTTCTTCGGCCCGCTGGCGCATTCCCTGGCCCACGATGCCAAGGAAGAACTGAACGTCTATGAAGCCATCAAGGCTTCGTTGGTGGCTTCGGCTTCCGGCATGCCGCCATCGCTGGCAGTCGAGTTTGGTCGCAAGGTGCTGTACCCGGCCCACCGTCCAAGCTTTGCCGAGCTGGAACAAGCCGTTCGCGGTCGCTAAGAAATGGAAAATAATCAGCCGATTATCATCAAGCGCGTCAAGCGCATAGCCGGCGGGCATCACGGCGGGGCGTGGAAAATCGCCTTCGCCGACTTCGCCACGGCGATGATGGCGTTCTTCCTGGTGTTGTGGCTGCTGTCCACCGCCACGCCGGAGCAGAAGATCGCCATCGCCGGTTACTTCAAAGACCCGGTCGGCTTTTCCGAAAGCGGCACGCCGTACATCATCGACCTGGGCGGCACGCCGACCCTGGCGCCGGAAAACACCCTTAACCCTGAGGTGAAATCCCAGCCGCAACCCGACAAGGTCACGGTCGACACCGAGCAAGTTGAAGGCATGGCCGAGCAGGTCGAGAAGGAACGTCTGGAACTGCTGCTGCAAGAACTGCAGAACAAGGTCGACGAGAACCCGCAACTGCAGAAGTTCAAGGACCAGATCCTCTTCGAGATCACCCCGAACGGCTTGCGCATCCAGATCATGGACGCCGAGAACCGGCCGATGTTCGACTCGGGTTCCGCACGCCTGAAGCCGTACTTCGAAGACATCCTGCTGGCCATGGCTGACACCATCAAAGCGGTGCCGAACAAGATCAGCATCAGCGGCCACACCGACGCCAAGCCGTACACCGGCACCGGTGATTTCGGTAACTGGGAATTGTCGGCCAACCGTGCCAACGCCGCGCGTCGTGCCTTGATCGCCGGCAGCTATCCGGATGCGCAAGTGGCGCGGGTCGTCGGTTATGCCTCGTCGGCGCTGTTCGACAAGGAAAATCCGTTCAACCCGGTCAACCGTCGTATCGATATCGTGGTGCTGACCAAGAAAGCCCAAGCGGCCATCGAAGGTGCGCAAGGTGCAGACGCTGCGAAGCCAGCGGATCAAGGTCAGAACGGCGCCGCTCCAGCGACGCCGGTTGATCCGAACGCACTGCCAGCGGATCAGCAACCGGTGCCTGCACACGAGCTGCGCGAACGCTTGAACCTGTTCGACGACGCTGCGCCGAAACCGCCTGAGCCGGGGAGTGTGGCGCCCGCGCCTGCTGCCCCTCCAGCCACTGTGCCGGCCCCCACGCCGAAACAGTGACCGACAAAAAGCCACGGTTACCGTGGCTTTTTTGTATCTGCCTGCGTCGCAATGACCAGTCGCAGTTTTCGCAATCACGGAAGATCAGTAAATGGAAAGACTCAAAGCCTATTTTCAACGGCATGGCAACGCACCCTTCAAATTTGGCGAGGGGCGGGTCAGTGGCTATATATCAGCCACCCTCGGACTGTTGAGCCTGCTGGCGGTGTTCTGCTTCCTGTTTCCCGAGTGGCTGACCACAGCTGAACTGCGCAAGGTCTATGATGAACAGTTCGCGCGAACCACGCTATTGCTCGGTCTGGTGGTTTCGTTCAGCCTCGGCACCCTGAATATCCTGCTCAACAAACGCAAGCGTCTGGGGATTACCGGTCTGGTTGCATCGGGCCTGGCGGTGTTCCTTGGGGGCACCAACGTACAAGTCAGCTCGATCGGGCAGACCCCGTACTCGTTGGGTCTGGACTGGTTCGTGCTGGCGCTGCTGGTATCGGCCATCGTGTTCATTCCTCTGGAGAAGCTCTACTCCAAGGATCCCGAGCAAAACATCCTGCGCCCGCACTGGCGCACCGACCTGACCTACTTCTTCGTCAGCCACATGCTGGTGCAATTCATCCTGATCTTCATCACTGCCTCGTCGAGTTACATCGCCGGTTGGGCGATGTCGCCGAGCGTGCAGACCAGCGTACAAAGCCTGCCGTTGCTGGTGCAGTTCCTGCTCGCAATCCTGGTTGCGGATCTCGGCCAGTATTGGCTGCACCGGCTCTATCACGTGGTGCCATTTCTGTGGCGCCTCCACGCGGTGCATCACTCCAGCACGCACATGGACTGGCTCGCCGGCTCGCGCGTGCACTTTATCGAAATCCTGCTGACCCGCACCGGCGTGCTGGTGCCGTTGATGCTGCTGGGCTTCGCCCCGCAAGCGTTGAATGCCTATGTGATTCTGGTCGGTGTCCAGGCCGTACTGGCCCACGCCAACGTGCGAATCAACGGCGGCTGGCTGAACTACCTGATCGTGCTGCCGCGCTACCACCACTGGCACCACGCCCGGCACAAGGATTACATCTACAAAAACTACGCGATCCACACGCCGCTGGTGGACATGTTGTTCGGCACGTTCAAATTGCCGCCGAAGGAGTGGCCGGTGCGTTACGGCGTGTTCGGCAAAGAATTGCCGGGCGGGATTGTGCGTCAGCATTTATATGCGTTTCGCAAGCCTGAGCCGAAATAGGTTCGGAGGTTGAAGAAAGCCGCGTTTGATACGCGGCTTTTTTGTGCCTGCCGATGGGCTCTAAAAACCGCGCCGAATGCGGTTTTTCAGTTGGTCGTGGAATACCTCTGCGTTGCGTTTGTAGGTGCCGCTAAAGGATTCATTGCTCGAATCAAGCGTCATCGAACGCTTGCTCGACACCTCCTCACGATACGCATCGATAAAGAAATTCAGATCTTTATCCGTGCTCAACTTCGGCCACTTGTCCAGGTACAACGGCAATTCCGCCGGCCCTGTCTTGAACGAACAGATTCTTCGATTGCTGATAGTCGCCTCACCAATTTCGAACGGCACCCACCACGACAACGCAGTCTTTTCCGAGACCACTGCCAGCAGGTGCGTGCATTCGGTGATGTTGCGGGTGATGACCCCGGTGATGTCATCGGTGGTCTGCGACTCGGGGTCGAGCACGTCGAGGTAGGTTTTGATGTTGGCCTGGATCAGGCGGCTGTTGATGGCGATGGCGTGGGCGCGATCCATGTGGCGGTAGCTGATGAAGACGGGCATCAGAAGTGTCCTTTGAGGGCGAGTTCGCGGTAGTAGGCGCCGAGGGCGGTGAGGCGGCAGCCGGTGGAGTGGATGGCGGCGTAGTACATGTGTTCGGCGTCAACCGGTTCGATCAGGCTGTGGCGGTTGCACATTTGCAATTGTTTGAAGACGTCGCCGTGATCCGCATCGAACGAGGGTTCTGTGGGCTCGTAACTTGGATCGAGCCTGAAGACGAAACTCGGCTCGGGGAACCAGTCCTTGAGTTTGCGCAGGGTTTCTTCGGCAATCAGCGGCGCCACTTCACGCAGCGGCACGAACTGCGAAACGTTGGTCTTGAACACCGGACGCTGCTCCCAGGCACCCAATGCATTGTCGACAAAAGAGTAAACGCTACCGGGGGTGACCTTGCCGAGCACGTTGGCGGCGCCACCGTGCAGCGCTTGCAACAACAAATCGGTGAATACCCCGTGGCCTCGACTTTCGAGGGCTGACTGTTCTTTTTTGCAGGCGGTGAGAATGGTCATGCCTTCGCCAATCACACTGCTACCACCGCGCAAACCGCGCATGGCAGCGGCCGCGCCGGCCTGGCAGCAATCGAGGATGATGATTTTGTTTTTGATCTGCGACGCCTGATCAGCCCACAGCAGAATGTCGCTGATGCGAATGCCTTCCCCGCCGTGTTTGAAGTCCTGCGGAATCAGCAGCCCTTCGTCGATGCTGGTGTCGAACTGGCCATGGCCGGCGAAGTACAACAGAGCCACGTTGCAATCACCGGAAAACAGACTCTGAATCTGTTGCTTCAGGGTGTTGAGTGTCAGGTTTTCCTCAGCTGAGGTCAGCACTTTACTGCTGAAGTTCGGGCGCCCGTTGGCGTGGCGTTCCAGCACCGACGCCATGGCCATCGCATCGTTGTTGCAGCCGCTCAATGGCGCCACGTGCTGGTAATGATTGATGCCGATAAACAGTCCCTTGCGCATGGTTACACCGCCGTATGCAGACGAATCGCGCTAACGATGCTTTTGGTGCTCCACGCGCACTCAGCATGCGCGGCATTGCGCACCACGGTAGAAATCCGCTCGGCGCCGAACGGTTTGATCGCGATGATCACCTTGCCCATGCGCTTGGCGATCTCGATTTCCTTGTTGATCCACTTGCTGTAGGTCGAGTACATGCCAGCCATGATCAGCACCGCCGAGCAAGGGCGGATCTTGTTCTCGATGGCTTCTTCCAGTTGCTTGTCGGTTTGCGCACCCATGATCGGGTTATGCGGCGGTACGGAAAAATTCTTGAAGGTGAAACCCGGTTGCGCGCCGAGCAGGCGTACCAGATTGTCGTGGGCGTGGGAGTAGTTCCACGAATGGCTGATGAACAGATGATAGGTTTGCATGGGGTTCCTCGGAAGTCGCGAATGTGCGAAGGAGGAACCGACTGTAGGCATCTGCGTGATGCCTACAAGGTGCTGGCAGCAAAAGAGAAATGTCCTGCAAACGGGTGTGCGGACGCCTACAGAAACGTCTGATGTTTAAGCGTTTTAGGGATTTGTCAGGCGTGATCCGACAACCGGCAGCCCCGGGTCTCAGGGCTGCCGGTACGGCTGTTTAATAACCGTTTTCCGGTAGGCTGGCGATGATCGAGCGGTAGCTGTTCATGCGCTGTTGCTGCACGCGGCCGTCTTCAAGGGCCTTGAGTAACGCGCAACCCGGTTCGCGGTCGTGCTTGCAGTCGCGGAAACGGCAAGTGCCGAGCAAATCATCGAACTCGATGAACCCGGCTTCGACATCGGCGCGGCTGACGTGGCCGAGGCCGAACTCACGGATACCCGGGGAGTCGATCAGCTCACCGCCGCCAGGGAAGTGAAACAGTCGCGCGGTGGTCGTCGTATGCGTGCCCTGGCCGGACAACTCGGACAACGGCCCGACGCGGGTTTCGACTTCCGGCAGCAGGCTGTTGACCAGCGACGACTTGCCGACACCGGACTGGCCGACGAATACGCTGATGCGGCCGTCGAGCTGCTGTTGCAGTTGTTCCATGCCGTTGCCGTGGTGCGCCGACACTTCCAGTACCGGATAACCCAGCGTGCGGTATACCGCCAGCAGCGCATTGAGCGCCGGGGCGTTCTGCTCGTCGATCAGGTCGAATTTGTTCAGCAGCAACAACGGACGAATGCCGGCGTGTTCGGCGGCAACCAGATAACGGTCGATCAGGTTGGCATGCGGCTCGGGCAGGGGCGCGAAGACGATGACGATCATGTCGACGTTGGCCGCAACTGGCTTGAGCTGGCCGCGGCTGTCCGGGCGGCACAGTTCGGTGGTACGCGGCAGTTGCGCGACGATCACGCCAATACCCTGATTGCCGGCGCGCCAGACGACTGTGTCGCCGGTCACCAGCGCAGGCAGGTTGGCGCGCAAGTGGCAGCGGAAGACCTGGCCGGCCTGATCGCCGTCAACAGCTTCGACCTCGACCTGCACACCGAAGTGGGCGATCACCAGACCTGTTTGCTCTGGGCCCAGATCGCCGCCCTCAAGGGCTTCGACCGCCGAGGACTCGCGTTTGGCGGCGCGTGCGGCGCGTTCGCCCTGAATCTTTTCGATGCGCCAGTTTTGACGACGATTGAGTTGGCGTTTGGCCATGGGTGTTCCGTCTGAAGAATGCAGCGATTAGGTAAAACGGCCGCGAGTTTAGCACGCCCGGCCACCGGCCTAGGCTAAACTGCGCAGCATTGTCTAGGAGCCGAAATATGCCAAACCCGCAGAATCTGATCTGGATCGACCTGGAAATGACCGGTCTGGATCCGGAAAACGACGTCATCATCGAGATGGCCACCATCGTTACCGACAGTGATCTCAACACCCTGGCTGAAGGCCCGGTAATTGCCATCCACCACAGCGATGAAGTGCTTGCGCGCATGGACGAGTGGAACACTCGCACCCACGGCAACTCCGGCCTGACCCAGCGCGTGCGCGACAGCCGCATCAGCATGGCCGAAGCCGAAGCAGAAACCATCGCCTTCCTGGAAAAATGGGTGCCGAAAGGCAAATCGCCGATCTGTGGCAACAGCATCTGCCAGGATCGCCGCTTTCTTTATACGCACATGAAAGCGCTGGAAAGCTACTTCCACTACCGTAACCTCGACGTATCCACACTCAAGGAACTGGCCGCGCGCTGGGCGCCTGACGTGCGTGACAGCTTCAAGAAGGGCAGCACGCACCTGGCGCTGGACGACATCCGCGAATCGATCGCCGAGCTGCAGCATTACCGCAAGCACTTCATCAAGTTCTGATACTTGGCGATGGGGGCGGGTAAAGCATTTGCCCCCTTTTGGTGCCGCATCGAAATGGCTAGACTGCGCGCCTTCCTGCCTGGATCGCCACCATGTTGCTGATGCTCTATCTGATTGCCATCACCGCTGAAGCCATGACCGGCGCGCTGTCTGCCGGCCGTCGCGGCATGGACTGGTTTGGCGTGGTGCTGATCGCCTGCGTCACGGCGTTGGGCGGCGGTTCGGTGCGCGACGTGTTGCTTGGGCATTACCCGCTGACCTGGGTCAAACATCCGGAATACCTGGTGCTGACCTCGGTAGCGGCGATGTTCACGGTGTTCACCGCCCGCTGGATGCGCCACCTGCGCTCGCTGTTTCTGGTGCTCGACGCCGTGGGTCTGGTGGCTTTCACCCTGATCGGTTGCATGACCGCGCTGGAAATGGGCCACGGCATGCTGGTGGCCTCGGTCAGCGGCGTGATCACCGGAGTATTCGGTGGCATCCTGCGCGACATCTTCTGCAACGACATCCCGCTGATCTTCCGCCGTGAACTGTACGCCAGCGTCTCGTTCGCGGCGGCGTGGTGTTACATGCTTTGCCTGTACCTGAACGTACCGAGCGAGCAGGCGATTCTGATCACGTTGTTTGGCGGCTTCCTGCTGCGCCTGCTGGCAATTCGTTTCCACTGGGAAATGCCCAAGTTCGTTTATAACGACGCGCCTTGACGTTGGGCGTGCTGCTTCAGCGCCCACTCGACGTGCTCTTGTACCAGCGCTGACGGGTAGTCACGGCGCGCCTTCAATGCTTCCAGTACTGGAATGCTCGAGGGCGCATTGCCCAGTCCCACGGCCAGATTGCGCAGCCAGCGCTCATACCCGGCCCGACGCAACGGTGAGCCTTCGGTACTGCTGAGAAATTTGTCTTCATCCCACATGAACAGTTCAGCCAGTTCGGCGTTGTCCAGATTGTGCCGTGGCTTGAAGTCGCTTTCCCCGGAGGGCTTGGCGAACCGGTTCCACGGGCAGACGATCTGGCAGTCATCGCAACCGAACACGCGGTTGCCGATCAGCGGGCGGAGGTCTTCAGGAATCGCGTTTTTCAGTTCGATGGTCAGATAAGAAATACAGCGTCGCGCGTCCAGCACATACGGCCCGACGAAAGCGTTGGTCGGGCAGATATCCAAACACGCGGTGCAGCGCCCGCAATGTTCGCTGCTGTGCGGCTCATCCACCGGCAATGGCAGGTCGACGAACAGCTCACTGAGAAAGAAATAACTGCCAGCCTTGCGGTTCAGTACCAGTGTGTTTTTGCCGATCCAGCCCAGCCCGGCCTGTTCGGCGATGGCTTTTTCCAGCACCGGGGCACTGTCGACAAACGCACGAAAACCAAACGGGCCGATCTGCGCCTGAATCTTGTCAGCCAATTGCTGCACACGTTTACGGATCAATTTGTGGTAATCGCGGCCCAAGGCATAACGCGACACGTAGGCTTTTTCCGGTTGCGCGAGCATTTGCGCCATTTGCGTGTCGCCGGGCAGGTAGTCCATGCGCAGCGAAACCACGCGCAACGTGCCCGGCACCAGTTCTTCCGGGTGCGAGCGTTTGCTGCCATGGGCGCCCATGTAGTCCATTTCGCCGTGGTAGCCGGCCTCGAGCCAGCGTGCGAGGTGCTGCTCATGCTCGGCCAGATCCAGACCGCTGATGCCGACTTGCTGAAAGCCCAGCTCGCGGCCCCAATCCTTGATCGATTGGGCGAGGGCGGGCAGGTCTGTGGTGATGGCGGACATGAGGCGAGAGAAACCGGAGCTGAGGTGCGTATAATTCTGCCAGACATCGGAGCCCGAAGACGCATGCCGCACACGAAAGATCAATTACCCGACGCGCTGTATGGCGCCGCACAGGTGCGCGAACTCGATGCACGGCTGATTGCCGCCGGTACGCCGGGCTTCGAATTGATGCAGCGCGCGGCCCATGCGACGTGGCGAGCGTTGGTGCGGCAATGGCCGTCGGCAGCTGAACTGACGGTGCTGGCCGGGCATGGCAACAATGCCGGTGACGGTTATCTGGTCGCGGCCATGGCGCAGCGAGCCGGCTGGCAGGTGCGGGTGTTGGCGGTCGGCGATCCGCAGCGTTTGCGGGGCGATGCCGCGCAGGCCCATGCCGCAGCGTTGGCAGAAGGTGTCGTGGTGCAGGCCTGGCAGGCTCAAAGTGAATTGCGCGGGGTCATTCTCGATGCATTACTCGGTACGGGTTTGAGCGGGGATGTGCGCGAGCCTTACGTGTCGGCGATCAAAGCAATCAACGCCAGCGGTTTGCCGGTGACAGCCGTTGATATCCCTTCCGGGCTATGTGCTGACACTGGACATGTACTGGGTGTCGCCGTGCAAGCCGATCTGACGGTGACTTTCATCGGGCTGAAACTCGGCTTGTTCACTGGAGAGGCGGCGGATCACATCGGCTCCTTACTGTTTAATGATCTGCAGGCCAGCGCCGACACCTATCGTGACATTCCGGTCATCGCGCATCGGCTCAACGCGGCTAATCTTCCGCGGTTGGCGGCGCGTGCCCCGACTTTGCACAAGGGCCGCTTCGGCCATGTGTTGCTGATCGGTGGCGATCACGGTTTTGGCGGGGCGATCCTGCTCAGTACCGAAACCGCCTTGCGCAGCGGCGCGGGCATGGTTTCGCTGGCAACCCGTCCTGAACACGTCCCGGCGGCGCTGACGCGAGTGCCGGAAGCCATGGCGCTCGGAACCTCGTCGGCCAACCAGTTGATGAGTTTGCTGGAGAAAGTTTCTGTACTGGTGGTTGGTCCGGGGTTGGGACAGGCCAGTTGGGGGCGGGCGCTGTTGTCGGCGGCAGCCAACGCAGCACTGCCGCAAGTCTGGGACGCCGACGCGTTGAACCTGTTGGCCAGTGGTCTGGTCGAGTTGCCCAAGGACTGCGTGATCACCCCGCACCCGGGCGAAGCGGCGCGTTTGCTGGGGGTCAGCACTGCCCAAGTGCAAGCGGATCGCCCAGCGGCAGCACGGGCGTTGAGCAAAAAATATACAGCGGTGGTGGTGTTGAAAGGCGCGGGCAGTCTGATCGCGCATCCCGACGGACGTCTGGCGTTGTGTCATCAGGGTCATCCGGCCATGGCCACCGCAGGTCTCGGCGACGTGTTGGCCGGTTTGACCGGCGCGCTGCTGGCGCAAGGCATGGACGGCTTCGATGCTGCCTGCCTGGCGGTCTGGCTGCACGCCAATGCCGGGAGGCAACAAGGAAAATTCGGCCGTGGGCTGGCGGCCAGTGATCTGATTCCAGCCATTCGTCAGTTGTTGGAGGAGCAAGCACCGTGTCTGAAGTAACCCTGTACCTGGCCGATGAACAGGCCATGAGCGACTTTGGCGCACGGATCGCCCGCGTGACCCAGGGCCATGGCCTGATTTTTCTCGAAGGCAATCTGGGCATGGGCAAAACCACCCTGTCGCGAGGCATCATTCGCGGGTTGGGCCATGTTGGTGCGGTAAAAAGTCCGACCTTTACTTTGGTCGAACCCTACGAGATCGGTGACATCCGCGCTTTCCACTTCGACCTGTATCGACTGGTCGATCCGGAAGAGCTGGAGTTTCTCGGCATCCGCGACTACTTCGAAGACGACGCGATGTGCCTGATCGAATGGCCCAATAAAGGTGCAGGCTTTTTGCCAAAGCCTGACCTGACCATTACCATTAGCCCGCAAGACAGCGGGCGTTCGCTGAAAATTTTATCCCAGGGCTCGCGTGGCGAGGCCTGGTGTGCCGCTTTGGCATTGGAATCCAATTAAATGATGGGGTTAGGTATGCGCTTTCGCGCGTTGGTGGCTGCCGCTGGACTGTTGTTGATGGCAGTAACCGTCAACGCTGTGGCCGATTCGAAGGTCAACAGCGTGCGCCTGTGGCGGGCGCCGGACAACACGCGACTGGTCTTTGACCTGAGCGGCCCGGTGCAGCACAGCGTCTTCACCCTGACCTCGCCGGACCGGCTGGTGATCGACATCAACGGCGCCACCCTCGGTGCTCCGCTGAATGTGCAGACCGCGAACACGCCAATCACCGCGATGCGCTCGGCCCAGCGTACGCCGACCGATCTGCGCGTGGTCATCGATCTGAAGAAAGCCGTCACCCCGAAAAGCTTCTCTCTGGCGCCGAACGCGCAGTACGGCAACCGTCTGGTGGTCGATCTGTTCGACAACCCGGCCGACGCCGCGCCGCCGCCTGCGCCAACGCCGCAGGTGGCCACCGTGCCAGCGGTGCCGGTAACCCCGACCGAACCGGCAATCAAACTGCCGCCAGCACCGGCCGGCAAGCGCGACATTATTGTCGTGATCGACGCCGGCCACGGTGGCGAAGACCCGGGTGCATCCGGCTCGCGTGGCCAGCGTGAGAAAGACGTGGTACTGCAGATCGCCCGCGAACTGCAGCGTCAGGTCAACGGCATGAAAGGCTTCCGTGCCGAGCTGACCCGTACCGGCGACTACTTCATCCCGTTGCGCGGACGTACTGAAATCGCCCGCAAGAAGGGCGCGGATCTATTCGTCTCTATTCACGCCGACGCCGCGCCATCCGCCGCAGCTTTCGGTGCCTCGGTGTTTGCCCTGTCTGATCGCGGTGCAACGTCGGAGACCGCCCGTTGGCTGGCCGACAGCGAAAACCGTTCCGACTTGATCGGTGGTGCCGGCAACGTCAGCCTCGACGACAAGGACCGCATGCTCGCGGGTGTGTTGCTCGACCTGTCGATGACCGCCTCGCTGACCTCCAGCCTCAACGTCGGCCAGAAAGTCCTGACCAACATCGGCCGCGTCACGCCGCTGCACAAACAGCGCGTGGAACAGGCCGGGTTCATGGTGCTGAAATCGCCGGACATCCCGTCGATCCTGGTCGAAACCGGGTTTATCTCCAACGCCAACGAAGCCAACAAGCTCTCGGCATCGAGCCACCAGCAAGCGCTGGCGCGCTCGATCAGCAGCGGCGTGCGCCAGTTCTTCCAGCAGAACCCGCCACCGGGCACGTACATCGCCTGGTTGCGTGATTCCGGTAAGATCGCCCAAGGCCCGCGCGACCATCGCGTCGGTCCGGGCGAAACCCTGGCGATGATCGGTGTGCGTTATCAGGTGTCACCGGCCACGCTGCGTGCCGCCAACAACCTGAAAAGCGATGAGCTGAAAGTCGGTCAGCACTTGACCATTCCAGGCACCGAACTGGCGTCCAAAGAATGAACGAGGTGCTGAACGCCGCTGCCCGCATTGAACTGCTCAGCCCTCGGCTGGCGAACCAGATCGCCGCCGGTGAGGTAGTTGAACGTCCGGCCTCGGTGATCAAGGAGTTGCTGGAAAACAGCCTCGACTCCGGTGCCAAACGCATTGACGTCGACGTCGAGCAGGGCGGCGTCAAGCTTCTGCGTGTGCGCGACGATGGCAGCGGCATCTCTGCCGATGACCTGCCGCTGGCCCTGGCCCGTCACGCCACCAGCAAGATCCGCAATCTGGAAGATCTTGAGCAGGTGATGAGCCTCGGTTTCCGTGGTGAAGCACTGGCGTCGATCAGCTCCGTGGCGCGCCTGACCCTGACCTCGCGCACGCGCGATGCGGATCAAGCGTGGCAGGTGGAAACCGAAGGCCGCGACATGGCGCCTCGGGTGCAACCGGCAGCGCATCCGGTCGGCACCTCGGTGGAAGTTCGCGACCTGTTCTTCAACACCCCGGCGCGGCGCAAATTCCTCAAGACCGAAAAAACCGAATTCGATCACCTGCAAGAAGTGATCAAGCGTCTGGCACTGGCACGTTTTGACGTGGCGTTCCATTTGCGCCACAACGGCAAGACCATCCTCAGCCTGCACGAGGCCCACGATGATGCGGCCCGCGCCCGGCGTGTGGCAGCAATCTGCGGCTCAGGTTTCCTTGAGCAGGCGCTGCCGATCGAGATCGAACGCAACGGCTTGCACCTGTGGGGCTGGGTCGGTTTGCCGACCTTCAACCGTAGCCAGGCGGATTTGCAGTATTTCTTTGTGAATGGTCGGGCGGTGCGCGACAAACTGGTCGCCCACGCGGTGCGTCAGGCCTATCGCGACGTGCTGTTCAACGGCCGTCACCCGACCTTCGCGCTGTTTTTCGAGGTTGATCCGGCGGCCGTCGACGTCAACGTCCACCCGACCAAGCACGAAGTGCGCTTCCGTGACGGGCGCATGGTGCATGACTTCCTGTATGGCACGCTGCACCGTGCGTTGGGCGATGTGCGACCGGAAGATCAGCTTGCCGGTTCCGTGACCACAGCCGTCGTGCGGCCAACGGGCCTTGATGCCGGTGAGTTCGGCCCGCAGGGTGAAATGCGTCTGGCGGCCAACGCGCTGCTGGAGCAACCGCAGGCGCAACCGGCGTTCAATACCTCGTCCGGTGCCAGCGCCGGCGGTGCTTATCAGTATCAATACACGCCGCGCCCGCAATCGGCGGTGCCACCGGCTGCCGAGGCTCAAGCAGCGTATCGCGAGTTTTTTGCGCCGTTGCCTGAGGCCAATGCCAACGCATTGCCGGCTGGTCAGGAAGATATTCCGCCGCTCGGTTATGCCCTGGCGCAGTTGAAAGGCATCTACATTCTTTCCGAAAACGCCCAAGGACTGGTGCTGGTGGACATGCACGCCGCCCACGAGCGGATCATGTATGAACGCCTGAAAATCGCCATGGCCAGCGAAGGCCTAAGCGGTCAGCCGTTGTTGGTGCCGGAATCCCTGGCAGTTAGCCAGCGCGAGGCCGACTGCGCTGAAGAGCACGCCGCATGGTTCCAGCGTCTGGGCTTCGAATTGCAGCGCCTAGGCCCGGAAACCCTGGCGATTCGTCAGATTCCGGCGTTGCTCAAGCAAGCCGAAGCCAATCGTCTGGTCGGTGACGTGCTGTCGGATCTGATGGAGTACGGCACCAGTGACCGGATTCAGGCACACCTCAACGAATTGCTCGGCACCATGGCCTGCCACGGCGCGATCCGCGCCAACCGGCGCTTGGCCCTGCCAGAAATGAACGGTCTGCTGCGTGACATGGAAAACACCGAGCGCAGCGGTCAATGCAACCATGGCCGACCGACCTGGACCCAATTGGGCCTGGACGATCTGGACAAACTGTTCCTGCGCGGTCGTTGATGAGCCAGCTTCCTCCAGCGATTTTCCTGATGGGCCCGACCGCTGCGGGCAAGACCGATCTGGCTATCGAGCTGACCAAGGTGCTGCCGTGCGAGTTGATCAGTGTCGATTCGGCGCTGGTCTATCGCGGCATGGACATTGGCACGGCCAAGCCTTCGAAAGAACTGCTGGCCGAATATCCGCACCGTCTGATCGATATTCTCGACCCGGCTGAGGCTTATTCGGCTGCGGATTTCCGTCGCGATGCCCTGCAAGCCATGGCCGAGATCACCGCGCGCGGAAAAATTCCGCTGCTGGTCGGCGGTACGATGCTCTATTACAAGGCTTTGGTCGAAGGTCTGGCCGATATGCCAGCGGCCGACCCCGAGGTTCGCGCGCAGATCGAAGAAGAGGCTGCACGCCTTGGCTGGCAAGCCCTGCACGACCAATTGGCGGTCATCGATCCGGTATCAGCGGCGCGAATTCACCCGAACGATCCGCAGCGCCTGAGTCGAGCGCTGGAAGTTTATCGAGTCAGCGGTCAGAGCATGACCGCCCTGCGCCAGCAACAATCTGCGCAAAGTACTGAAGCAGCCGCTTCGGGACTGCAACAATTGCCCTATACTGTCGCGAACTTGGCCATTGCCCCGGCAAATCGTCAGGTACTGCACGAGCGCATTAAACAAAGATTCACAAATATGTTGGAACAGGGGTTCATCGACGAGGTCGTAGCCCTGCGTAAAAGAAGTGACCTGCATTCAGGGTTGCCGTCTATACGTGCGGTAGGCTACCGCCAAGTCTGGGACTACCTGGATGGCAAGCTGACGTTAGCCGAAATGCAGGAGCGCGGCATCATCGCCACGCGCCAGTTGGCCAAACGCCAGTTCACCTGGCTGCGCAGCTGGGAAGATCTACACTGGCTGGACAGTCTTGATTGCGACAATCTGCCACGCGCCTTGAAATACCTTGGGACCATCTCCATATTGAGCTGAGTCCTTGCAATTGCCGTCTATCCTTGGGGGTGTGGCGGCCAAAGCCATCTGAATTACCTATTTTTTATTATTGAATCCTTAAAGGAGTGCGGCACATGTCAAAAGGGCATTCGCTACAAGACCCTTACTTGAATACTTTACGTAAAGAGAAAGTTGGGGTTTCCATCTACCTGGTCAACGGTATCAAACTGCAAGGCACGATCGAGTCGTTCGACCAGTTCGTGATCCTGCTGAAAAACACCGTAAGCCAGATGGTTTACAAACACGCTATCTCGACAGTAGTGCCGGTTCGTCCAATTCGTCTGCCTAGCGCAACCGAATCCGAAGCAGGTGACGCTGAGCCAGGTAACGCCTGATAGGAGTCTCCTTTGTTCTTTGAGCGCCACGGTGGTGGTGAACGAGTGATCCTCGTTCACTTGGATGGACAGGACCCTGAGGCGCGCGAAGATCCGCAGGAGTTTCAGGAATTGGCTAATTCGGCCGGCGCCGAGACCGTTGCGTTTTTTAACGTGCCGCGTCATCGGCCAACCGCCAAATTTCTGATCGGCAGCGGCAAGGTCGAGGAGTTGCGCGACCTGGTCAAGGCTGAAGAAGCCGATCTGGTGATTTTCAATCACATCCTCACGCCCAGTCAGGAACGTAACCTCGAACGTGTTTTCGAGTGTCGCGTGATCGACCGTACCGGTCTGATTCTCGATATTTTTGCCCAACGCGCGCGTACCCATGAAGGCAAGCTCCAGGTCGAACTGGCCCAGCTTGACCACATGAGCACCCGGCTGGTTCGCGGCTGGACTCACCTTGAGCGTCAGGGTGGCGGTATCGGCATGCGCGGTCCAGGTGAAACCCAACTGGAAACCGACCGCCGTTTGCTGCGGGTGCGCCTGCGTCAGATCAAGGGCCGCCTGGAGAAAGTGCGCAGTCAGCGCGAGCAATCGCGACGCGGCCGTTCCCGCGCGGATATTCCTACCGTTTCTCTGGTGGGATACACCAACGCCGGCAAATCCACTCTCTTCAACAACGTGACGAAATCCGACGTCTACGCGGCCGACCAATTGTTCGCCACACTGGACCCGACCCTGCGTCGTCTGGATCTGGACGACCTGGGGCCGATTGTCCTGGCGGACACGGTGGGCTTCATTCGTCACTTGCCGCACAAGCTGGTCGAAGCATTTCGGTCTACCCTCGAAGAGTCGGCCAACTCTGACCTGTTGTTGCACGTGATTGACGCGGCGGAGCCGGATCGCATGTTGCAGATCGAGCAGGTGATGGTGGTACTGGGCGAGATTGGTGCCCAGGACTTGCCGATCCTCGAGGTCTATAACAAACTCGATTTGCTTGAAGGCGTTGAGCCACAAATCCAGCGCGACGAAAACGGCAAGCCCCAGCGGGTCTGGCTGTCGGCGCGAGATGGCAGTGGTCTGGAGTTGCTTGAACAAGCCATTGCCGAATTACTTGGCAGTGATTTGTTTGTCGGTACCCTGCGTTTGCCGCAACGATTCGCCCGACTGCGTGCGCAGTTTTTCGAGCTCGGCGCGGTACAGAAAGAAGAACACGACGAAGAAGGCATCAGTTTGCTGGCCGTTCGTTTGCCCCGGGTCGAGTTGAATCGACTGGTAAGCCGCGAAGGATTGCAGCCGATGGAGTTCATCGAGCAACACACTTTGCAATAAAAGCCTGACAAAGCGGTTGTGCCGCAACGGCAGGCATTCTGTAGCATTGGTCGGCGCGCCGTGGGTGCGTCTTTGCTTTATCAGATGGAGAGCGCTATGGCTTGGAATGAGCCGGGTGGCAACTCGAATAATCAGGATCCTTGGGGTGGCAAGCGCCGCAATAACGGCGACCGCAAGGGGCCACCAGATCTCGACGAGGCCTTCCGAAAGCTGCAGGAAAGCCTGAACGGGTTGTTCGGTGGTGGTAAGAAACGCGGTGGTGATGACGGCGGTGGTTCGGGCAGGAGTGGTGGTGGCTTCGGCGGCCTGCTCGGCATCGGCCTCGTTGTGCTGGCGGCTGTCTGGCTGTACAGCGCGGTCTACGTGGTCGACGAGCAGGAGCAGGCTGTGGTGCTGCGCTTCGGCAAGTACTACGAGACTGTCGGCCCGGGCCTGAACATCTACTTCCCGCCGATCGACAAAAAGTACATGGAAAACGTCACGCGTGAGCGTGCCTACACCAAGCAGGGCCAGATGCTGACCGAAGACGAGAACATCGTCGAAGTGCCGCTGACCGTGCAGTACAAGATCAGCAACCTGCAGGACTTCGTGCTGAACGTCGATCAGCCGGAAATCAGCCTGCAGCATGCGACCGACAGTGCCCTGCGCCACGTGGTGGGTTCCACCGCCATGGACCAGGTGCTGACTGAAGGTCGTGAGTTGATGGCCAGCGAAATCAAGGAGCGTCTGCAACGCTTCCTCGATACCTATCGCACCGGTATCACCGTTACTCAGGTCAACGTGCAGAGCGCAGCGGCACCGCGTGAAGTGCAGGAAGCCTTCGATGACGTGATTCGCGCCCGTGAAGACGAGCAGCGTTCGCGCAACCAGGCTGAAACCTACGCCAACGGCGTCGTGCCGGAAGCCCGTGGTCAGGCCCAGCGCATCCTTGAAGATGCCAACGGTTACCGTGACGAAACGGTCTCGCGCGCCAAGGGTGAGGCTGATCGCTTTACCAAGCTGGTCGCCGAGTATCGCAAGGCACCTGAAGTCACCCGCCAGCGTCTGTACCTGGACACCATGCAGGAAGTCTTCAGCAACACCAGCAAGGTACTCGTGACCGGTAACAAAAACGGCCAGAGCAACCTGCTTTACCTGCCGTTGGACAAGATGATTCAGAACAGTTCGGGCAGCAATGCACCGGTCACCGGTTCGGCTGCCGCCAGCAACAACACGGACGTCACGCCGCATGTCACTGACCTGCCGCAGTCGCGTACAAGGGAGACCCGCTGATGAGCAATAAATCGCTGATCGCCCTGATCGTTGGCGTCGTTGTGGTCCTGGTGGGCTGGAACTGCTTCTACATCGTCGCTCAGACCGAGCGTGCGGTGCTGCTGCAATTCGGTCGTGTGGTTCAGGCCGATGTTCAGCCGGGCCTGCATGTGAAAGTGCCTTACGTTAACCAGGTGCGTAAATTCGACGCACGTCTGATGACGCTGGATGCACCGACACAGCGTTTCCTGACCCTGGAAAAGAAAGCCGTGATGGTCGACGCTTATGCCAAGTGGCGCGTGAAAGATGCCGAGCGCTTCTACACCGCGACTTCCGGTCTGAAGCAAATCGCCGACGAGCGTCTGTCCCGTCGTCTGGAATCCGGCCTGCGTGACCAGTTCGGTAAGCGCACCCTGCACGAAGTGGTGTCGGGTGAGCGTGATGCACTGATGGCTGACATCACCGCATCGCTAAACAAAATGGCGGAAAAAGAGCTGGGTATCGAAGTGGTCGATGTCCGGGTCAAGACCATCGATCTGCCGAAAGAAGTAAACCGCAGCGTGTTCGAACGTATGAGTACCGAGCGTGAGCGTGAAGCTCGCGAGCACCGCGCCAAGGGTAACGAACTGGCTGAAGGCATCCGTGCTGACGCCGATCGTCAACGCCGCGTGCTGCTGGCTGAAGCCTATCGTGAATCCGAAGAGGTTCGCGGTGACGGTGATGCCCAGGCCGCTGCGATCTACTCCAAGGCCTACGGTCAGGATCAGGAGTTCTACAGTTTCTACCGTAGCCTGCGCGCCTACCGTGAAAGCTTCGCGAACAAATCCGACGTATTGGTCCTCGACCCAAGCAGCGACTTTTTCCACTACCTGGAAAAGGCCAAGCCTTGATACGCCGTTGACCTGAATCATTCCGCCCGGCGGCTAAAACCTCGGGCGGGGTGATCCTTTGGGAAAACGTGTGTATGATGCGGCAGCCGGGAAATTCCCGGCTTTTTTGCGTCTGCACGTTTGATTGCTGTTTTTTGTTGCAGGCATCGGGTTGAATGGCCCGAGAGTATTTCGAGGAAAGTGATGGGCGAAGCCAGTAACAGGCCTTTCGCCGCGTCGTTCATGCGCGTGCGTTTTGAACGGTTCAGTCATTTTCTGCTTCACTCAAGGCTCGCCCGCAGGCTGGCCGCCCGGATCAAAGGGGAATGGCGTAATGGCAACGGTAGACCGCTGGCTGCTGCCAGATGGCATCGAAGAAGTACTGCCACCGGAAGCGGCGCGCATTGAAGTCGCGCGTCGTCAGGTGTTGGATCTGTTCCAGAGCTGGGGTTACGAGTTTGTCGTGACTCCCCATATCGAGTACCTGGAATCCCTGCTGACCGGCGCGGGCCAGGACCTGGATCTGCGTACCTTCAAGGTCATCGACCCGCAGTCGGGCCGGCAGATGGGTTTCCGTGCCGACATCACGCCGCAAGTGGCGCGCATCGATGCGCACACCCTGCGTCGCGAAGGCCCGAGCCGTCTGTGCTACGCCGGCAGCGTGCTGCACGCGCAGCCGCGTGCACTGTCGTCCTCGCGCAGCCCGATTCAGTTGGGCGCCGAGTTGTACGGCGATGCCAGCCCGAGCAGCGACGTTGAAGTGATCAGCCTGATGCTGGCCATGTTGCAACTGGCCGATGTGCCGGACGTGCACATGGACCTCGGTCATGTCGGCATCTACCGTGGTCTGGCACGTGCCGCCGGTCTGTCCGGTGAAGTCGAGCAGCAGTTGTTCGATGCATTGCAACGCAAGGCCATCGACGAGGTCATTACCTTGACCGAAGGCTTGCCGGCCGACTTGTCCGGCATGCTGCGGGCGCTGGTTGACCTGTGTGGCGGTCGTGAAGTGTTGAGCGCTGCCCGCGAGCGTCTGGCCAATGCGCCGGCGCCGGTTCTGGCGGCACTGGAAGATTTGCTGGCGATCGCCGAGCGTTTGTCGGCGCGTTTCCCGGAATTGCCGTTGTACTTCGACCTTGGCGAGCTGCGTGGCTACCACTACCACACCGGTGTGGTGTTCGCCGTGTTCGTGCCGGGCGTTGGCCAGTCCATCGCTCAGGGCGGTCGTTACGACGACATCGGCGCTGATTTCGGCCGCGCCCGTCCGGCGACAGGCTTCTCCACCGATTTGAAAACCCTGGTGACCCTGGGGCGTGCTGAGATCGAGCTACCGTCTGGCGGTATCTGGATGCCTGACAGTACGGATGCGGCACTCTGGCAGCAGGTTTGCCAGTTGCGCAGTGAGGGTCAGCGTGTCGTTCAGGCTTTGCCTGGGCAACCTTTGGCCGCCGCCCGTGATGCGGACTGCGACCGGCAATTGATTCAGCAGAACGGGCTTTGGCAAGTATCGCCACTGGCTTCTTGAGTTTTCCTGCCGGCCATCGCCGGCACCAAGTTTGCGCGAATGAGGACAAGTGTTATGGGTAAGAATGTCGTAGTCCTGGGCACCCAATGGGGTGATGAGGGCAAAGGCAAGATCGTTGATCTGCTGACCGAACATGCTGCCGCCGTAGTGCGCTACCAAGGTGGCCACAACGCTGGCCACACACTGGTGATCGACGGCGAAAAAACCGTCCTGCACCTGATTCCGTCGGGCGTGCTGCGCGAAGGCGTGCAGTGCCTGATCGGCAACGGCGTGGTGGTTGCACCTGACGCCCTGCTGCGCGAGATCACCAAGCTGGAAGAGAAAGGCGTACCGGTGCGCGAGCGTCTGCGTATCAGCCCGTCCTGCCCGCTGATCCTGTCCTTCCACGTGGCGCTGGACCAGGCCCGTGAAAAGGCCCGTGGCGAGCTGAAGATCGGTACTACCGGTCGCGGCATCGGCCCGGCGTACGAAGACAAGGTTGCGCGTCGTGGCCTGCGTGTTGGCGACCTGCTGAACATGCCGCGCTTCGAAGACAAGCTGCGTGAACTGGTGGATTACCACAACTTCATGCTGGTCGGTTACTACAAAGAGCCGGCCATCGAGTTCGAAAAGACCCTGGCCGAGTGCAAGGAATACGCTGAGCTGCTGAAGCCGCTGATGCTCGACGTGACTGCCGAGCTGCACGACCTGCGTCGCGCCGGCAAAGACATCATGTTCGAAGGCGCCCAGGGTTCGTTGCTCGACATCGACCACGGTACCTACCCGTACGTGACCAGCTCCAACACCACCGCTGGTGGCGTGGCGACCGGTTCTGGCGTTGGCCCGATGTTTCTGGATTACATCCTGGGCATCACCAAGGCTTACACCACTCGCGTTGGTTCGGGCCCGTTCCCGACTGAGCTGTTCGACGAAGTCGGTGCACACCTGGCCAAGCAAGGTCACGAGTTCGGCGCAACCACCGGCCGTGCCCGTCGTTGCGGCTGGTTTGACGCTGTTATCCTGCGTCGCGCGATCGATGTGAACAGCATCTCGGGCATCTGCCTGACCAAGCTGGACGTACTCGACGGTCTGGAAACCATCAACATCTGCGTTGGCTACAAAGATGCTGAAGGCAATGCCGTTGCTCCGACTGACGCTGACAGCTACGTAGGCCTGCAGCCTGTGTACGAAGAAGTGCCGGGCTGGACCGAATCGACCGTGGGCGCCAAGACCCTGGAAGAGCTGCCAGCTAACGCTCGTGCCTACATCAAGCGCGTTGAAGAGCTGATCGGCGCGCCGATCGACATTATTTCGACGGGCCCGGACCGCAACGAAACCATCGTTCTGCGTCATCCGTTTGCTTGATAAGTCGTTGATGTAAAAACACAAAGGCCCCTTCATCGGGGCCTTTGTCGTTTATGCCTGTTGGACGGCATGACCTTTGCTGTGAATCTGTCTACAAGAGTGCCATCAAATTAATGGCGTCAGAAGTAGAGGTATTCACAGTGTCGGCCGTTCTCTCACTGTTACAAAGCCGTTTGTTGCGTCCCGTGTTCGTTACCCTTGGTATCGCCCTTTTGGTGCAAGTGTTGGTGGCCGTTGCCCTGACGCGGAGCACCGTCACGGCGCTGGAAGCTGATCTGGCGGTGCGTCTGGGTGCCGACAGCCAGAAACTCTCCGGCGAGCTGGAGCAGGCCGGGCGTGAAGTCACCTCAAGCCTCGATGCCTTGTCCGCCAGTACCCGTCAGCGGCTTACTGCCGGTCTGTCTTCGCGACTGAAAGACGAGCAGGCGCAATTGCGTGCGACGCTGGAAAAGGATCTGAAAGATTCGGCCAATGACATGGCGCAGTTACTGGCCTCCGTCGCCCCGCGTGCCATGTGGGACAGCGACGTACCGACCCTGTCCGAGTTCGCCCGCCGTGCCCAGCGTAATCCCAACGTTCTATTCGTGGTCTACGACGACGCCACCGGCCAGCACCTGACCCGTTATCTCAACCGCGAAAACCCGATCAACAAGGCTTTGCTGGAAAAAGGCCAGGGTGAGCGTGCGCTGGATAAAGTGCTGGATGCGGCGAAGAACGATCCGTCGGTCTACTACCTTGAAGCCTCGATCAATCCCAATGGCGTGGAAATCGGCAAGGTGCTGATGGGCGTCTCCACGGCGTCGGTGGAAACCGATCTGGCGGCACTGGACAAGCGCTTCTCGGCGCTGATCGCCAGCAGTGATCAGTTGGTCGGCGACAGTCTCAAGGGCGCTGCTGCAGACAGTGCCAAAGCCATGCAGTCGCGCCTGCAGTCAGCGCAGTCCACCGCGACCGAGATGAAATCCAATACCGCCAATACCGTTCAGGAAGCAGCGGCAACCTTGCGCTGGCGGATCGGCATGGGCCTGGCGCTGGTCGGCTGTGGTGTGCTGCTGTTGCTGGCAGTCGTGCTCGGCCATCGCGTGGTCAATCGCCTGAAGATGCTCAATGCGGCGATGGATGATCTGGCTGCGGGCGAGGGCGACCTGACCAAGCGAGTACAGATCAACAGCAAGGACGAAATCGGCGACATGGCTTCGGCGGTCAACCGCTTTGTGGATAAGTTGCAGCCGATCGTGCGCGAGGCGGGCGATGTTGCGCAGCGCACCGGCGTCGAGATTGGCGCGATGACCCTGCGCAATGCCGGTGCCGATGCGGCTGCCGGCATGCAGCGTGATGAAGTCGCTGAGAGCCTGCGCGCACTGTCGCAAATGGCTGACGAGGCGCAATCGGAAAGCCATGCAATGCAAGCGGCGTTGAAGCAGGTGGTGGATATTCGCCAGGCCACTGACGAAAACACCCGCACCTCCGCCAAAGTCGGCAGCCTGATCGAGGCGCTGGCGGGGCAGGTCGATACCGGGGCGAAAGTCATCGAGCGGCTGGCGCAGCAGAGCGAGCAGATTGAAGTGGTGTTGACGGTGATTCACGGGATCGCCGAGCAGACCAACTTGCTCGCGTTGAACGCCGCTATCGAGGCGGCACGCGCCGGCGAAACCGGGCGCGGCTTTGCGGTTGTGGCCGACGAGGTGCGGGCGCTGGCGAGCAAGACGCAAAGCTCCACCGGCGATATTCAGGCGCACATCGTCGCGTTGCAGCAGGGCGCGCGTGAGGCGGTCGAGGCGATCGGTCAGGCCGGGCGTCAGGCCAGCGAAGGCTTGCTGGTGTTGCGTGACAGTGCGCGCTTACAACAATCGGTGCAGGCCTCGGTCGAGCAGGTGCACGCGGCGATTGGTCTGGCAACTCAGGCAGCGGCGCATCAGGCGCAGGGCGCGCAGGCTGTGCGTGGGCGAGTCGAAACGATTCATGCCCAGGCCGAGAAAGCGGCGCAGGCGGTGGTGGAAACCACGGCCAGTGGCAAAGTGCTGGATGGTCTGGCGGCGCAACTGAAGGCGAGTCTGGGGCAGTTCAGGGCTTGAGGTTGTTTGGGCGGGCCTCTTCGCGAGCAGGCTCGCTCCCACATAGATCGCGTTCCTCTGATGGGACTCGGTCAGAATGTGGGAGCGAGCCTGCTCGCGAAAGCGGCATCAGCGGCTCAGATACATCCGGGTCGTCAGCAAATAAACCGGCAGCCCCGATACCAAAATCAACAACGCGGCATAAGGCGCCGCTGCCGCAAACTCGACGTTCGCGGTATGCGCCCAGACTTCGGTCGCCAACGTGTTCAGCCCGGTCGGACTCAACAGTAGCGTCGCCGTCAATTCCTTCATCGCATCCAGAAACACCAGTGCAAACGCCGCGCCCAATGCCGGGAAGATGATCGGCAACGTCACCCGGCAAAACGCCGTAAATGACGAAGCGCCCAGCGTCCGCGCAGCCTCTTCCAGTTGCGGTGCCGCCTTGTTCAGTGCCGTGCGAATCGGCGCCTGCGCCAATGGCAGAAACAGCAGCGCATAAGCGATCAGCAGCAACCCCGAAGTCTGGTACAGCGCTGGCACGTAATGCAGGGCGAAATACACCAGCGTCAACGCAATCACCAATCCTGGCAGTGCATGCAGCAGATATGGCAAGCGTTCGGCCCAGATCGCCAGTTGGCCTTTGTAACGCACCACCAGCAAGCCGACCGGCACGGCCAGCACCAGGCACAATGCCGCACCGCCAAGAGAAAGCGCCAAAGACGAGAGCAGCGCTTCAGTAATTGCAGCCACCGGAAAAGCCGCCGACGAACCGACCGCGAGCCAATACGCCAGCATTCCCAGCGGAATCCCGCTGCCAACAACTGCCAGCATCAGGCAATACAACTGACCAACCGCTGCCCATGGCCCTAGCCGAACCTGTTCAGCCTGCCGCGCCGCGCCTTGCCCGGTGCGCACATGCCGGCCTTTGCCGCGTACACGCAGCTCCAGCCACAGCAACACCAGGCACAGCGCCAGCAGCACGGCCGACAGCATCGCCGCGTTGGCGTTGCTGAATTCCAGTTCGAATTGCTGATAGATCGCCGTGGTGAAGGTTTGCAGGCCGATGATCGACAGTGCGCCGAACTCCACCAGCATGTGCAAAGCAATCAGCAGCGAACCTGCCAGCAGAGACGGCCAGAGCAGTGGCAGGGTGACACGGAAAAACACGCCCCATCGATTCTGCCCGAGGGTGCGAGCCGACTCCTCAAGGGAGGGATCGAGATTGCGCAGCGTTGCGGCCACTGGCAGGAAGATCAGCGGGTACTTCGACAGGCTCATCACCAGAATCGCCCCGCCAAGCCCTTCGAACTGCGCACTCAAAGAAACCCAGGTGAAGCTGCTGACAAACGCGGGCACCGCGAACGGCAGGCACAGAATCACGCCCCACAGGCGTCGCCCCGGCAAGTTGCTGCGCTCCAGCAGCCAGGCCAGCGACAGACCGATCACGCCGCAGGTGATCGTCACGCCCACCATCAATGCCAGAGTGTTGCGCAGCAGGCCGAACACATACGGGCGCCACAGCAAGTGTAAGGCCTCGGCCCAGCCGGCCTGCCAGGCTTTGAGCCCGACATAGGCCAGCGGCAACAGGCTCAGTACCACCAGCAGCAACACCGGCAGTACCAGCCAGATCGATGGCCGTTTACGCCTTGGCACGTAACCCCCGCGCGCGGCGGGGGCGGATAACGATGCGGCCATCAGTTCAAGCCAACTTCACGTTCCAGTTCCAGCGCTTCTTCGGCGTTGCCCAGATCGGCTGGCGTTACGTTCGGCGCTTCCAGTTCACTGAATGGCTTGAGTCCGCGATCCGATTCCATGCCTTTGTGCAGCGGGTATTCGGCGGTGGTCTGAGTGATCACGCGCTGGCCTTCTTCGCTGGCCATGTAGGCGAGGAATTGCTGGGCTTCTTTTGGATGTTTGCTGGATTTCAGCACGGCAGCGCTCGATACGGTGATCAAGCCACCGACGTCGCCACCGGTGAAGTAATGCAGTTTCGAATCCAGTTTGCCTTTCTCGCGTTGCAGGGCGAACCAGTAGTAGTTGTTCACCAGCACGGTAGCGACTTCACCGTTTTCCACGGCTTTGAGCGCAACCATGTTGTTGCTGTAGGTCTTGCCGAAGGCGCGCAGGCCGGTGAGCCATTCTTCGGCGGCGTCGCGACCGTGCATCTTGATGATAGCCACGGCCTGTTCCTGGAACGCGCCGCTGGTCGGTACGAAACCGACTTTGCCTTGCCACTGCGGATCGGAGAATTCCATCACCGATTTCGGCAGGTCTTTTTCATCGACCATTTTCGGGTTGTAGGCGACCACACGAACGCGGGCAGTCACGCCGATCCAGGTGCCGTTACCGGCGACATATTTTTCCGGGAGCACAGCCAGAGTGGTGTCATCGGTTTTGGCCAGCAAGCCCAGTTCGCCAAGATTGTTCAGCGGCGGCGATTCTTCGGTGTAGATCACATCGGCGGGGGAGCGGTCGCCTTCTTCGATGACCTGGCTGGCGAGTTGATTGCTGCTGCCTTTGCGTACGTTGACGTGAATGCCGGTCTTGGCTTCGAAGGCTTTGGCGATCGCGTCGCCGACTTCCTTGTGCTGGCCGTTATAGAGCGTCAGGGAAACCGCATCGGCAGCCTGGGTGAGGGGAGTGGCGAGCGCCAGGCCGAGAAGGGTGAAGGTCAGGCCTCGGCGCAGGGTATTTCGAAACGTCATTCGCAGGGTTCCTCACTGTCGCATTGCAAAAACTTGCAACAATGATAAACGATATTGTTTCTCAAGTGCGCCTTGCGGTGGGGCTGGCGTTTTGATAGGCGGGGTGGTGATGGATTTCTGGAGGCCAGAAACGCAAAAACCCGCTTTCGCGGGTTTCTGTGAAATCCAAGGCCGTAACCTTGAATTTGAATTGGTGCCCAGAAGAAGACTCGAACTTCCACGACCGTAAGGTCACCAGCACCTGAAGCTGGCGTGTCTACCAATTTCACCATCTGGGCAGTATCGGCTACGCTGTGCGTCGTCGATGGCGCGCACTATACGGAGCGTCTTTTTAACTGTAAACCCCTGTCAGCAAAAAACATGATTTTTTTTACCAGCGGTGGTCAAAACGGCTTTCCAGCTTCGCTACAAGGCCTCAGTTGGGCCTTATATAGTCGGAAATTTCCCGTTTCATGGCGCCTATGCCAAACTAACCCGCATATAGACAAGGTGAAAACTCTCTAATGGCCGATTGGCAGTCCCTCGATCCCGAGGCCGCTCGTGAAGCGGAAAAATACGAAAACCCTATTCCTAGCCGCGAACTGATCCTGGCGCACCTCGCCGATCGGGGTTCGCCGGCTGCCCGCGAGCAACTGGTCGAAGAGTTTGGTCTGACCACAGAAGACCAGATCGAAGCCCTGCGCCGCCGCCTTCGCGCCATGGAGCGCGACGCTCAACTTATCTACACCCGCCGTGGCACATACGCGCCGGTAGACAAGCTCGACCTGATCCTTGGCCGCATCAGCGGTCACCGTGACGGGTTCGGCTTCCTGGTGCCGGACGACGGCAGCGACGACCTGTTCATGAGCCCGGCGCAAATGCGTCTGGTATTCGACGGCGATCGTGCATTGGCGCGCGTCTCCGGTCTCGACCGTCGTGGTCGCCGCGAAGGCGTGATCGTCGAAGTGGTTTCGCGAGCTCACGAAACCATCGTCGGTCGCTACTTCGAAGAGGGCGGCATCGGTTTTGTCGTTGCCGACAACCCGAAGATTCAGCAAGAAGTGCTGGTCACCCCGGGCCGCAACGCCAATGCGCAGATCGGTCAGTTCGTCGAGGTGAAAATCACCCACTGGCCGACGCCGCGCTTCCAGCCGCAAGGCGACGTGGTCGAAGTGGTCGGCAACTACATGGCGCCGGGCATGGAAATCGACGTTGCCCTGCGCACCTACGATATTCCGCACGTCTGGCCTGAGGCTGTTCTGAAAGAAGCGGCCAAGCTCAAGCCGGAAGTCGAAGAAAAAGACAAAGAGAAGCGCATCGACCTGCGTCATCTGCCGTTCGTCACCATCGACGGCGAAGATGCCCGCGACTTCGACGATGCCGTTTATTGCGAAGCCAAACCGGGCAAGCTGCGCCTGTTCTCTGGCGGCTGGAAGTTGTACGTGGCGATTGCCGACGTTTCCAGCTACGTGAAGATCGGCTCGGCGCTGGACAACGAAGCGCAAGTGCGCGGCAACTCGGTGTACTTCCCCGAGCGCGTCGTGCCGATGCTGCCTGAGCAACTGTCCAACGGCCTGTGCTCGCTGAACCCGCACGTCGATCGTCTGGCCATGGTTTGCGAGATGACCATCTCCAAGTCCGGCGAGATGACTGACTACTGCTTCTATGAAGCGGTGATCCATTCCCACGCTCGTCTGACGTACAACAAAGTCAGCGCGATGCTGGAAACGCCGAAAATCACCGAGGCGCGTCAGCTTCGCGGTGAGTACAACGACGTTCTGCCGCACCTCAAGCAGCTGTATGCGCTGTACAAGGTTCTGCTCGCTGCTCGTCACGTCCGTGGCGCGATCGATTTCGAAACGCAGGAAACCCGAATCATCTTCGGTACCGAGCGCAAGATTGCCGAAATCCGTCCGACCACCCGTAACGACGCGCACAAGCTGATCGAGGAATGCATGCTGGCGGCCAACGTGGCCACCGCCGAATTCCTCAAGAAGCACGAAATTCCTGCGCTGTACCGCGTCCACGACGGCCCGCCACCGGAGCGTCTGGAAAAATTGCGCGCCTTCCTCGGCGAGCTCGGTCTGTCCCTGCATAAAGGCAAGGACGGCCCGTCGCCGAAGGACTATCAGGCACTGCTGGCCAGCATCAAGGATCGTCCGGATTTCCACCTGATCCAGACCGTCATGCTGCGTTCGCTGAGCCAAGCGGTGTACAGCGCTGACAATCAGGGCCACTTCGGCCTGAATTACGAAGCCTATACCCACTTCACCTCGCCGATCCGTCGTTATCCGGACCTGCTCACGCACCGCGCAATCCGCAGCGTGATCCATTCGAAACAGGACACCCCGCACGTTCGTCGTGCCGGTGCGATGACCATTCCGAAAGCGCGTATCTATCCGTACGACGAAGCAGCGCTGGAGCAACTCGGCGAGCAGTGCTCGATGAGCGAACGCCGTGCCGACGAAGCGACCCGTGACGTGGTGAACTGGCTCAAGTGCGAGTTCATGAAGGATCGCGTGGGCGAATCGTTCCCGGGTGTGATCACCGCAGTGACCGGTTTCGGCCTGTTCGTCGAGCTGACCGATATCTACGTCGAAGGCCTGGTGCACGTCACCGCGCTGCCGGGCGATTACTACCACTTCGACCCTGTGCATCACCGCTTGGCGGGCGAGCGCACCGGTCGTAGCTTCCGCCTCGGCGATACCGTTGAGGTGCGCGTGATGCGCGTTGACCTCGACGAACGCAAGATCGACTTCGAGATGGCCGAAAAAACCATCAGCGCGCCGATCGGTCGGAAAAAGCGTGGTGCTGAAACTGCCGCACCGGCCGCGAAGGAAAAAGCCGAAGCAGCGCCAGCAAAAACCGCTGGTCGTCGCCCTGCTAAAGAGAAAGCTGCCGAAGCCTATCGCCCAAGCGACGCTGTAGCGAAAAACGCCGAGCTGCGCAAAAGCCGTGAAATGAAGAAAGCGCTGCTTTCCGACGCGAAAAACGGTGGTAAAGCGGCGTCCGGGGGAAAGACCGGACGGTCGGCGCCTGAAAAGGCCTCCGGCAGCAAGCCAGCCAAACCGAGCAAACACCGTAAAGGCCCGCCAAAAGCGGGTTCTGCTCCAGCCAAAAGTGGCGGGGCACGTAAACCGAAGGCGAAGTCATGAGTCAGTTGGAAAAAATCTACGGCGTTCACGCGGTAGAAGCGTTGCTGCGTCACCACCCGAAACGCGTCAAGCAGATCTGGCTGGCGGAAAGCCGCAACGATCCGCGCGTGCAGACTCTGGTTGAACTGGCCAACGAAAATCGCGTTCAGGTCGGCCAAGCCGAACGTCGCGAAATGGATGCCTGGGTTGAAGGCGTGCATCAGGGCGTAGTCGCGGAAGTCAGCCCGAGCCAGGTCTGGGGCGAAGCAATGCTCGATGAGCTGCTCGACCGCACTGAAGGCGCGCCACTGTTGCTGGTGCTCGACGGCGTGACCGATCCGCACAATCTCGGTGCCTGCCTGCGTTCGGCCGATGCGGCCGGTGCGCTGGCGGTAATCGTGCCGAAAGACAAATCGGCAACTTTGACCCCGGTCGTGCGTAAAGTCGCTTGCGGCGCGGCGGAAGTCATTCCATTGGTTGCGGTGACTAACCTCGCTCGCACCCTGGAAAAACTTCAGCAGCGCGGTTTATGGATTGTCGGTACGGCGGGTGAGGCCGAGGTCAGCATTTATGACCAGGACCTGACCGGCCCGACCATCCTGATCATGGGCGCCGAAGGCAAAGGCATGCGTCGTCTGACTCGCGAACACTGCGACTATCTGGTGAAGCTGCCGATGGCCGGTAGCGTCAGCAGTCTGAACGTATCCGTGGCAACTGGCGTGTGCCTGTTTGAAGCGCAGCGCCAGCGCGGTGCCAAAGCCAAGGCTGCCACGAAGAAATCCTGAGTCGTACTCGGTTCAAATGTGGGAGCGAGCTTGCTCGCGAAAGCGGAGTGTCAGTCGATATAAATGTTGCCTGACAAACTGCATTCGCGAGCAAGCTCGCTCCCACAGTGTTTTATGGTGTGGCATAAATGGGTGATTGTTCAAATAATCACCAATTGCCTTGCACCTCTTCTGTCCCTTCTCTACAATTGCGCCCCTTGCTGTGACGGCAGGCATGCATGTGCCCCGCGCCAGCAAGTCCATAAGTGTCATTCACTCCTTGTCTGACCGTTTTTGAGCGGCAGGCTACAACCCGTAAGGAGCATTCATGCGTCATTACGAAATCATCTTTTTGGTCCACCCGGATCAAAGCGAGCAAGTCGGCGGCATGGTTGAGCGTTACACCAAGCTGATCGAAGAAGACGGCGGCAAAATCCACCGTCTGGAAGATTGGGGCCGTCGTCAACTGGCCTACGCAATCAACAATGTTCACAAGGCTCACTACGTGATGCTGAACGTTGAGTGCACTGGCAAGGCCCTGGCCGAGCTGGAAGACAACTTCCGCTACAACGATGCAGTGATCCGTAACCTGGTCATCCGTCGCGACGAAGCCGTTACTGGCCAGTCCGAGATGCTCAAGGCTGAAGAAAACCGCAGTGAGCGCCGTGAGCGTCGCGACCGTCCTGAGCACGAAGGCGCTGATAGCGCTGATAGTGATGACAGCGACAACAGCGATAACGCTGACGAGTAATCCACGGACCTTTTAAGGAGCCTATCAAATGGCACGTTTCTTCCGTCGTCGTAAATTCTGCCGCTTCACCGCTGAAGACGTGAAAGAGATCGATTACAAAGATCTCAACACTCTGAAAGCCTACGTATCCGAGACCGGCAAAATCGTTCCAAGCCGCATCACCGGTACCAAAGCTCGTTATCAGCGTCAGCTGGCCACCGCTATCAAGCGCGCCCGCTTCCTGGCCCTGCTGGCCTACACCGACAGCCACGGCCGCTGAGACCGGGCAGTCGACAAGTAGCAAAGGATTGAATGCATGCGTGCCTTAGCTGAGTTCATCATGCGAGGCCGTATGCAGGCCACTCTCGTGGTGGCCGGATGTGCAACATTGCCGTTGTTGTATTGGTTGGGCGCTGCCGCCGGGAGCCTTGTGCTGCTGCGGCGCGGACTGACGGACGCCCTGGGTGTTCTGTCTCTGGGGCTGCTGCCGGCATTGATCTGGTGGCTGTATGCCGATGACCCACGGGCACTTCTGGTGCTGCTGGGGTCTTCGGGACTTGCGTTGGTTTTGCGCGCAAGTGAGTCCTGGGTTCGCACGCTGCTGGTCAGCGTAGTGATTGGAGTGGTGTTTTCAGTGGTGCTCGGGGCAGCGTTTGCGGCCCAGATCGAGATGCTCGCGCAGGCCTTGATAAAGGTCATGCCGGCGCTTCTCGGTGAGACCTACAAGCAATTGTCGGTTGATGAGCAAGCGCGTTTCGCGTCCCTGATCGCACCAGTCCTGACCGGACTGATTGCGGCGTTGTTGCAAATCGTCAGCGTGCTGAGCCTGATTGTCGGGCGGCATTGGCAGGCGTTGTTGTACAACCCGGGTGGTTTTGGTCGCGAGTTTCGCGCCATCCGGATCCCGCTGGGGCCGGCGATGTTACTGCTGGCGTTGATGCTTCTGGGCCCGAATCTCGGTGCACAGATGGCCATGTTGACGCCGTTGTGCAGTGTACCGCTGGTGTTCGCCGGACTTGCCCTGATTCACGGGCTGGTCGGGCAGAAGCGACTGGCCGGTTTCTGGCTGGTGGGGTTGTACGTCACGCTGCTGCTGTTCATGCAGCTGATCTATCCGTTGCTCGTGGTCCTGGCCATTGTCGACAGCCTGATTGATTTTCGCGGTCGTCACGTGTCGAAAGACACCGATAACGCGAACGGTGAAGGTTAAAAGTTAAGAGGATTTCCACATGCAACTGATCCTTCTGGAAAAAATCGCCAACCTGGGCAACCTGGGCGACAAAGTAAACGTTAAGGCCGGTTACGGCCGTAACTACCTGCTGCCTTTCGGCAAAGCTACCGCTGCGACCGCTGCCAACCTGGCTGCGTTCGAAGAGCGTCGTGCTGAGCTGGAAAAAGCTGCCGCAGACCGTAAAGCATCGGCTGAAAGCCGTGCTGCCCAACTGGCCGAGCTGGAAGTGACCATCACTGCCACCGCTGGCGACGAAGGCAAGCTGTTCGGTTCGATCGGTACTCACGACATCGCTGACGCTCTGACCGCCTCCGGCGTTGAAGTTGCGAAAAGCGAAGTTCGTCTGCCGAACGGCACCATCCGCAACGTGGGTGAATTCGACGTGGCTGTGCACCTGCACGCCGAAGTTGAAGCCACCGTACGCGTTGTTGTGGTAGCAGCTTAAGCAACGCCGATCGGCTGGCGGCTTGTCCGTCAGACGGTTAACATCGGGCACGATCCTGTTTACAGGTCGTGCCCTTTGTCTTTCTGAATTCCCTGTTTTTCCAAACAATACAAGTGGCCATGAACGATATCTCCGCTCCCGAGCAATACGATCTGCAAACCGCTGCCCTGAAGGTGCCGCCGCATTCCATCGAAGCCGAACAGGCTGTACTCGGTGGTCTGATGCTGGACAACAACGCCTGGGAACGCGTGCTCGATCAAGTCTCCGACGGCGATTTCTATCGACATGACCACCGTCTGATTTTCCGGGCGATCGCCAAGCTGGCCGATCAGAACATGCCGATCGACGTCGTGACCCTGTCCGAACAACTGGACAAGGAAGGTCAGACCTCGCAAGTCGGTGGTCTCGGTTACCTTGGCGAACTGGCGAAAAACACGCCGTCCGTCGCCAACATCAAGGCGTATGCGCAGATCGTTCGCGAACGAGCGACCTTGCGTCAGTTGATCGGCATCAGCACCGAAATCGCCGACAGCGCCTTCAATCCGGAAGGCCGCACCGCCGCCGAGATCCTCGACGAAGCCGAACGGCAGATCTTCCAGATTGCCGAGGCCAGGCCAAAAACCGGTGGCCCGGTGGGTGTGAACGACTTGCTGACCAAGGCCATCGACCGCATCGACACCTTGTTCAACACTGACAACGCCATCACTGGCTTGTCCACCGGCTACACCGACCTCGACGAGAAGACCAGCGGCCTGCAGCCGTCCGACTTGATCATCGTCGCCGGCCGTCCGTCGATGGGTAAAACCACCTTCGCGATGAACCTGGTGGAAAACGCCGTGTTGCGCAGCGAGAAGGCGGTTCTGGTGTACTCCCTCGAGATGCCAGGCGAATCGCTGATCATGCGTATGCTCTCCTCGCTGGGGCGCATCGATCAGACCAAAGTGCGTTCCGGTCAACTGGAAGACGATGACTGGCCGCGCCTGACTTCTGCGGTCAACCTGCTCAACGACCGCAAGCTGTTCATCGATGACACCGCCGGTATCAGCCCGTCGGAAATGCGTGCGCGGACCCGGCGCCTGGTGCGTGAACACGGCGACGTCGGCCTGATCATGATCGACTACCTGCAACTGATGCAGATCCCCGGTTCCAGCGGCGATAACCGGACCAACGAGATTTCCGAGATCTCGCGATCCCTGAAAGCGCTGGCCAAGGAGTTCAACTGCCCGGTAGTCGCCCTGTCGCAGCTCAACCGTTCCCTCGAACAGCGTCCCAACAAGCGTCCGGTGAACTCCGACTTGCGGGAATCCGGAGCGATCGAGCAGGACGCCGACGTGATCATGTTCGTGTACCGCGACGAGGTGTATCACCCGGAAACCGAACACAAGGGCATCGCCGAAATCATCATCGGCAAGCAGCGTAACGGCCCGATCGGTTTTATCCGCCTGGCGTTCATCGGCAAATACACCCGTTTCGAAAACCTTGCGCCCGGCAGCTACAACTTCGACGACGACGAATGAGTGTTGGCCGAAGTCATTCGGCCAACACCCGCTCTTGCGCTGTGTTACGTGCTTTCGCCCGCGGGTTCTTCGACGTTGTCGCGGGTCGCATGCCCGGCCAGTTCCAGCCGGGTCAGCGTTTCGATCAAGGCGGCTTCCTCGATCGCAAGCGGCGCTTGCAGCGCTCTGGATTGCGCGTCGTATTCGGCAAACGATAGTTCGTTGGCAGCGTAAGACTCATCGAGTGTCGCCTGGCGGTCCTGAAACGGCTGACGCTGAGCTTCGAACTGCGATTGGTATTTGTGGATGACAAACTCCTGCCAGAACTCTCTCGATAACAGAGCCTGAAATTCTTCGGGCGAGTTATCCAGTGCGATGATTTTTTCGTATGCGGCATCCATCTGTGCTTTTGACACATTGACCAGATGCCCGAAACCCATTCGCTCGGGCTGCCCCGGCAGTTGCAAACGGTCTTTCAGACCGTGGCGATAAAAAAGCCTGATTTCGACTTCTTCTGAGACATGCGGGGCTGCAAGCGCCTGAGCCTCCTGGCCCTGCCTGGATTCGAGGATGCTCGCCTCTCGTTGCGCAATGTCCGCCGATGCGATTTTGTCGACCTCATGCAAGCGAAACAAGGCCTTGGACAGTGCGGCAAGTTGCGGGCCTTGTGCCTGATCCCGAGCCAGGCTGCGAGCGTTATGCATCATCATCCGGGTTTCCAGATTGGCGAACGTGAAGGCTGCCCGATCGCAGCAGGCTGCCTCGCCTGACCGTTCGAACAGTTCGCTGCGCAGGCGTTCGGATTGCGGGTTGTTTTCGGTAATGCTGTCGATCAGTTTCCAGACCCGTTGTTGAAGGTCGTTATGGCCGGCGGGAACATGCAGCAGACGGGCAAGGGTATTGAACAGCCCATCGGAGCCTTGCTGGTTACGCAGTGTTCGCCATTGGGCTCTTCGGGTTGACAGCAGATCGGTTGGCATCCCGACTGTCCAGCGAGCCATTGGGTTGTCGGTGGTGACCCGGCGCCCAATAGGGGCGTGGCCGTCCGCCGTGTCGAGCAGGTTGTTCCGGCCGGTCAGCGGCATCTCTGCCTCAATCAGTCGGTCGTTGTAATGGTTCAGCCGGGTACGTGTCTCTGCCGACAGTGGATTGTCGGTGATGTTGGTCACGTTGTTGACGCGAGCCGTGTGTGCAAGTCGCTCGTCCGGCGGGGCAATGACGGAATCGGGGATTTCCTCGATCCGGTTGTTGCTCAGGTTAACGGTATCCAATAGGGGTTGATCGGCAATGCCGGCAGGAAAGGTGTCGATGCCTGTGTTGGCCAGATTGATTGAGCGCATGTCGATTATCCGGCTGAAATCCGGGGCGATGGCCAATTGTGGATTGTCATGCAGCCACAATGCTCGCAGTGTTGTGCGTTCTGACAAAGCGCGGGCGGTGTCGTCCGTCAGGACGATCTGGTTGTTCTGCAGAAACAGTCGGGTCAGACCGTTCATTTCTCCAGCGGCGGGCGGCAATTCGCGCAGTTGATTGCGTGAAAGATCCAGCCAGCGTACGTGGCGAAAACGGGTCAGAAAGCCTTCCGGCGATGTGCTCAGGCCCATATTGCTCAGGTTGAGCGAGCCGACGTGACTGAAGTCTGCGTCGATATCCGGCAGGCTTTGCAGCCTCAGACCGCGCAGGTCCAGCTCAAGTCCGATGGGGGTCCTGTCATTGGCCAGTTTTTGCGGAGTTTCACGTCGCCAGCAACTGATGATCCGCTGGCTTGCCGTGGTGCGATCGTTGCGAGTCTCGGCGTTGATCAACACCTGATTCGCGCGAAGATAACCCTGACGGTTGCCACCTCCCGAAAAAACCCACGCGTCCAGATGGGTTTTCAGTGTGGTGAATTCTCGTTCGAGGCTGGCCAGCCTTGTACCGGCAGTGCCTTGGTCAAGGTTCCACAGATACTCTCTGCACACCTTGATGCTTTTGTTCGGATAGAGACGGCGATATCGCTGCGCTCGAGAGTTGTCGCTATCGAAAGCAGCGGGATGCGCAGCATCCAACAGTTGCGGGTGCGCAACGTGCACACGTCGCCAGTAGCCGTCGAACTTTCTCCAGTAACCCGATGGAAAATCATTGCCCTCCAGTAACGTAGCGCCGTTGATACGAGCGATCGAGGCCAACTGCTCGGGAGCGGGGTTGATGTTTGCCTGCGGCACTTGCGTCAAGTGGTTATTGCGCAAATCAAGGCCCGCCAAAGCAGTTTTGCCCAGCAGGCCGGTCGGCCACTGATCGATTCCCGTACTGTTCAAGTCAAGGCTTGTCAGCTCGGACATGGCGCTGAAGTCGGGGGACGTTTTCAGCGGGTTCTGCGAAAGATTGACGATCTGCAGCCGGCTCAGGGTGCTCAGTGCAGCAGCACTTTGCGCATCCAGCTCAAGGTTGTTGGCGCTCAGATCCAGTCGGGTCAGCTTGTTCATATCGTTCACGCTGGCTGGCAGCTTTTGAAGATTGGAACGGTTGATGGACAGGCTTTCCAGATTGGTAAAGTTGGCCAGGAAGGTGTCGCCGCTATCCGACCAGTTCATTTCTTGCAGATCGAGCATCCGGACATGACTGAAATCCGCCGTCAGGGCGGGCAGTGGCCCACTGCCGGGCGGAAGTCTGAGCATTTCCCCCGACTCCCGTAGCCAGCAGGCCTTGATGATTCTGGCGACACGTTGCGGTGCCCATCGTCTTGCTGTGGCGGCGTCGATGGAGCCTTGGTATTGATGGCCGGCGACATAATCTTCCAGCTGCGTTTCAAGCAGGTCGAAATCCTGCAGGCGGCGAGTCAGTTCCTGATCTCCCAATTGCAGAACGTAATCCTTCGCCGCTTGCACATCCTTGCCCGGGTACATCCGCTGCACCGCGGTCAGCTGGGGAATATTTTCGACCAGCCTGAGACCCTGTGGATGAGCAGCGCCAGACAATGCAGGATGATCCGCAGCGAGGCGGCGCCAATACAGTTCCAGGGTTTTCCAATAGCCGGGAGCAAAGGCGTTGCCCTCAATAAGGGTGACGCCGTTAAGTCTGACGGTGGCCTCGAGCTGCGCGGCGGGGGGATCGAGCAGCGTCTGGGGCACTTCCTGCAATTGGTTATTGCGCAAATCGACGATTTGCAGACCGGTCTGGTGGCGCAAACCTGTTGGCCACTGATCCAGTTGCGAATTGTTCAGGTTCAACACTTTCAACCCGGTGAGCGCGCTGAAGTCGGGCGTCACGCTCAGCGGATTGTTCGACAGGTTGATGGTTTCAAGATTGCTGAGAGACGTGAGTGCAGCGGCGCTTGGTGTGTCCAGCCGGATCCGGTTGGCACTCAAATCCAATGTTCTCAGGTCGCCCATCTGCGCGACGGCTGCCGGCAGTTTATCCAGCGTGGCGCGGGTGACCGTCAATTGCTCCAGGCGCGAGAATCCGCTGAGAAAAGTGTCGGCTGCGGGCGTCCAGGTGATGGAGTCCAGAGCCAGTTCCCGGACATGGCTGAAATCAGCCTGCAATGCCGGCAGTGGGCCGCTGCCAGGCTCAAGCTTCAATGACGTCCCGGTCTCTCGGCGAAAGCAGCGTTTTATTTCGTGGGTGACGTGTTCTGCCCAGTCTTTTGCTATTGCTGGCGTCGAAGATGATTCTTTGCTCCAGAGCGTCAGTTGATGCTTGAGCGTTTTGTATTCGGTTTCGCGTCGACTCAACCCGCCTTCGATGTCGCTGCCCAGCGAGCGGATGTAAGCGCCAATCTGTTCCTCACTCATGGCGCGGAACAGCCTCTTTGCGCGAGCGTGTGGACTGCGCAGCCGATTGATGATGGCGGCAACCCGGTCTGCCAATTGTCGATGAGCAGGGCGTACGTGCCCGCCACCGGGCCGGGGCAATCCACGATTGCTTGGCGTGGCCGACGTAGACGGGGCTGGTTGGGGGCGTTCCTGTGGGTGCCAGAGCCCGCTTTCGGTGTCACGCAGCAGCACCGGGCCGAGCGCTTCCAGATCGGTTGATAAGCGGGCTCGATACTGTCGGGTCTGCGTGTCGACTCCGACAAGCACCGTGCCGCCGTTGGGGACATCGACGTAACGTCGCCCCCTGTGCACCCGGAAACCCTCAGCGTTTGGACCTTGCAGGTCAGCGGGGGTGGCAATCCAGTAATGTTCCAGTGGCCATTGCTCACGCGTGATCGCGGCTATTGGTGGCGCTGACTCACTGATCGTTACCGCCGGTATTGGCGCGATGCTATCGAGGCTGGCGTCGCTCGCGGGTCTGCCGAGCCCCTCACGGTTCAGCGTTCCTCGTGAGCTCGATGGGCCGAAATCGACATGCGGTGGTGTCTCGGGCCTTGCTGTTTCCGATCCTTGCCGGGTCGGTCGTACGGGGCTTTCAACGGTGCCTTTGAGAGGCAGTCGTGGTGACATTTTTTCTTCCTTGCAGGTTTGCTATCAGGGCCCGCGAACGGGCGCCGACAGCGTTCGGCGTCATTGCCTGGTGGTTGTCACAGGGTCGCAAGCGCGGCGCTCGGGCGTGGTCCTTTACTCGGCAAGCGCCGCAGCGTTGTCTGCCAATGTGAATATTTTGTGCGCTGTTTTGCCATCGAACCTCTCTCGCCAGATCGGCACATGCACCAGACCGGCCAGTTCATCGCGGCGTTGCGACTCGATCCCGCGTTTGCTCTGTTCCAGGGTTTTCAGGTGGCTGCCCTTGATAGTGAAGTTCAGCGGGTGGCTGTCCTGCTTGTCATAGTGGAAGTGGGCTTGCCACAACGGTCCGCCGTCAGCGCGATCAGAGATGGCGTAAACGTCGAGGAATGACTTGTCCTTGCCTTTGCCCAACGCCTTGCGATCAACGGTCTTGCTCACATTGAGCTCGGCGCGATCCAGCAGATAATTCAGGCGCATGATGTCCAGCACGTCTTTGTTCTTGTACATCCGCACCAGAATCTCTTGCCCTCGGCTGGTCAATGAGTCGGCTGCGGTTCGCAGGCGTGCGGCCAAATCGATGATCCCTCTATCTTCGCCCTCGCTTGCGTGGTCCTCCAGCCGTCTGGCCTGCTCGTTGAGCAAATCGCTTTCCTTGCCCAGACTTTCGATGATCTCTGTCGGGTTGGTTTTTCTGGCTTCTTGGGCGCTCGCATCGAGCATGTGATGCTCATGGCTGGCCAGTAACCGGATTGCCTCGGCGACCAGTTGCGAGCGTGGTACGCGGACAATCGGCGGGAGCACCGGCAGCCATTCGTCTTGTCTTTTTTCGTAGCGCCTGGGCGGTGAGTCTGGCCGCAACGGGTCGGGAACCTTGATGATGATGCTCCCGTCCGGGGCGGTTTCAGTCTCCCCGACCAGTACCCTGTAAGTGCCGTGCTGACGGGTTCGGAACATCTTCTTGGCGGGGGCGGGACGGCTTGTATCGGCGTAGACCGGTTGCGTCGGAATGAAGTCGAAATCAATGTCCTGATCGAGGCTCGGCAGATCGGATCGGCGCATCGAAACGTCAAGAATTTCAGTCAGTTTGCCTTCGATTTTCTTTTCGATCGGATCGATCAGAGCAATGATCTCCTCAAGGTATTGGCTCCTCGGGCTTTGCGAGCTCAGCAGCATTTCAAAGCGGCTACGGTCTCCTTTCAACTGATCAATAGCCAGCAGCAGCGCCATGGGATGCTCGCGCTCTGGAACATTGCCCAGATCCCCGGTAATCAAGTCGAGGGCTGATAGCGAGGGCATGGTCGTGTCTGGCGGCTGGTCGGGAGTGCCGGCAAACAGGTGCACATAAAGAGCCAGTTTGTTGAAGTTGATGCGATCCGCTGCGGGTACCTGCCGGCCAAGTTCAGTCAGTTGCGCGGCCGCTCCGGGAGACGCTTTTCTGATCTGTTCCATCACCACCTGGCGCTCGTCGAGAATCTTTAGTTTCTTGTTCAGGTGAGTGATGATTTTCCTGCAATTGTCGGCACTCATGTCTGTCACCTCAGGCCTGGTTCTGAGGTCCATGACGGCCATGAGCCTGTTGAGGTATTCGACGCGTTCTATCCGGAAAGTATGCAGTTCTTCCTTGAATAGCCCGCCTGCCTTGAGGATGGTCATCCAGTCCTTGTTGTCGACGAGCGACTGAACAAAGGCCGTTTGCTTTCTGATGTGCTTGAGCAAATGCACCTCAACGGCGACCAGGGCCGCGGTCCTGGCAGGGCCATCCGCCTGTTGTCGGGCCCGGCTCCAGAGGGTGTCGTACTGCGTGGATGATTCGATCAGGGCGGTGTGGGCATTCTGGAAGGGTTCATAGCGTTGCATCAGGAGGGCCATTTTGGCCTGCGTCGAGTCATTGCGGGGCATGCCACCCCTCAGCCCCGTAAGTACAGAAACCCAGACGTTTGCCTCGTTGCGAGTGATCGCCCGGGTTTCGCCGCTGCGACTGGCGCGGTAGATGTTCGCGCTGTCGGTGGCCACCGGATCCCTGGGGTTAACGATACGCCACACCTTGTACGCCGGGCTCGACGCATCGAGATCTTGCATCACCTGATACGCGTGGTTGTGGATGATCACGTAGAGCTTGCCGTCGTGGCGAAACAAACCATCGCTGCCGGGCTCGGCTGTGCGCAAATCCAGATCAGTGCGAAACGGCTGAAGGCTTGCGTCGGTGGGCGGGACGTTGCCGGCGTCAACATCATAGAGTGGGTGCCAGACGCCACTGTCGACGTCGCGTAAAAGCAGCGGCCCAGAGGGGTGCAGTTCGCTCGATAGCCGGGCCCGGTACAGTCCCGTGTCCGGCTGCACTGCGACCAGAACGATGCCGCCATCGGGGACGTCGACGTACAGCCGTTTGTTGTACACCCTGAATCCTTCGCTGTCGGCAGGCGGCAGTTTTGCCGTGGTACTGACCCAGTAATGCTTTAGCGGCTGATCGGTGACGAGACGAACTTCAGCGGGGGCTGGGGTCGGGCGAATCATGACAGTCGCTGCTGGCAGGATCGCATCGGGATCTTCGACGCCGGGTGGCGGGGTCCGCGGTTTCGGAGTTTCGCCATGAAGCCACGGATCGAGGCCTTTGCGGGCCGGCGTATCTGGCGTCCTTGTGTCGCCGTCCACCGGTCGATTCGAGCGGATATGGACGTCCACGTCCACGTAGGCGGTGCCATTGCGAGGCGGTTTTACTGCCATGTTTCTTCATCCTTGAAAAAGTGGCGGCTGCAGCACCCGTTCATCGAGTATTGCAAGGCATTCAGCGTCATTGCCGCTGTCTGGCGGGTTGAAAGTCACCGGAGATTTTCTGCTCGAAGTGCGCAGAGCGGGTTGTCGTTAGAAACCGACCATTGCCGTCGGAATTGGTCAAAATTTGTGCTATATTCCGCGCCCGCGATTTTTCACTTCAACACCGGTCGTCGACATGCAAGCAGCCAAGCCGTTATTTGACTATCCAAAATATTGGGCCGAATGTTTCGGGCCAGCGCCATTCCTGCCGATGAGCAGGGAGGAGATGGATCAGCTTGGCTGGGATTCGTGCGACATCATCATTGTTACCGGTGATGCCTACGTCGATCACCCGTCGTTCGGCATGGCGATCATTGGCCGGCTGCTGGAGTCCCAGGGCTTCCGCGTCGGGATCATTGCCCAGCCGAACTGGCAGTCCAAAGACGACTTCATGAAGCTCGGCGAGCCGAACCTGTTCTTCGGGGTTGCGGCGGGCAACATGGACTCGATGATCAACCGCTACACCGCGGACAAGAAAATCCGTTCCGACGATGCCTACACGCCAGGCGGCATGGCCGGCAAGCGTCCGGACCGCGCGAGCCTGGTTTACAGTCAGCGCTGCAAAGAGGCCTACAAGCACGTGCCGATCGTCCTTGGCGGCATCGAAGCCTCCCTGCGCCGCATCGCCCACTACGACTACTGGCAGGATCGCGTGCGTAACTCGATCCTGATCGACGCCAGCGCCGACATTCTGCTGTACGGCAACGCCGAGCGCGCGATTGTCGAAGTCGCCCAGCGTCTGTCCTACGGCCACAAGATCGAAGACATCACCGACGTGCGCGGCACCGCGTTCATCCGTCGCGATACGCCGAAAGACTGGTACGAAGTCGACTCCACGCGTATCGACCGTCCGGGCAAGGTCGACAAGATCATCAACCCGTACGTGAACACTCAGGACACCCAGGCCTGCGCCATCGAGCAGGAAAAAGGTCCGGTCGAAGATCCGCAGGAAGCCAAGGTCGTGCAGATCCTGGCCAGCCCGCGCATGACCCGCGACAAGACCGTGATTCGCCTGCCATCGGTTGAAAAGGTGCGTGGCGACGCCGTTCTGTATGCTCACGCCAACCGCGTGCTGCACCTGGAAACCAACCCGGGCAACGCCCGTGCGCTGGTGCAGAAGCATGGCGAAGTCGACGTCTGGTTCAACCCGCCGCCGATTCCGATGACCACTGAAGAAATGGACTACGTGTTCGGCATGCCTTACGCACGTGTTCCGCACCCGGCGTACGGCAAGGAGAAGATCCCGGCCTACGACATGATCCGTTTCTCGGTGAACATCATGCGTGGCTGCTTCGGTGGCTGCACCTTCTGCTCGATCACCGAGCACGAAGGCCGGATCATCCAGAACCGTTCCGAAGAGTCGATCATTCGCGAAATCGAAGAGATCCGCGACAAGGTGCCAGGCTTCACCGGCGTCATTTCCGACCTCGGCGGCCCGACTGCGAACATGTACCGCATCGCCTGCAAAACACCGGAAATCGAATCGGCGTGCCGCAAGCCTTCCTGCGTGTTCCCGGGCATCTGCCCGAACCTGAACACCGACCATTCGTCGTTGATTCAGCTGTACCGCAGCGCTCGTGCGTTGCCGGGTGTGAAGAAGATCCTGATCGCCTCCGGTCTGCGTTATGACCTCGCGGTCGAGTCGCCGGAATACGTCAAAGAGCTGGTGACCCACCACGTCGGTGGTTACCTGAAGATCGCCCCGGAACACACCGAGGAAGGTCCGCTCAACCAGATGATGAAACCGGGCATTGGCAGCTATGACAAGTTCAAGCGCATGTTCGAGAAGTACACCAAGGAAGCGGGCAAAGAGCAGTACCTGATTCCGTACTTCATCGCCGCCCACCCGGGCACCACCGACGAAGACATGATGAACCTCGCGCTGTGGCTCAAGGGCAACGGTTTCCGCGCTGACCAGGTGCAGGCGTTCTACCCGTCGCCGATGGCCACCGCCACCGCGATGTACCACTCGGGCAAGAACCCGCTGCGCAAGGTCACTTACAAGAGCGACGGCGTGACCATCGTCAAGAGCGAAGAGCAGCGTCGTCTGCACAAGGCGTTCTTGCGTTATCACGACCCGAAAGGCTGGCCGATGCTGCGTGAAGCGCTGATCCGCATGGGCCGTGGCGATCTGATTGGCCCGGGTAAGGATCAACTGATCCCGACCCATCAACCGGCTACCGACAGCTACCAGAGCGCCCGTCGCAAGAACTCGACGCCGGCCGGCAGCCATAAAGTGGCGAAGGAAGGCAAAGAGAAGACCACCAAGATTCTCACTCAGCACACCGGCTTGCCGCCGCGTGCCAGTGATGGTGGTAATCCTTGGGACAAGCGTGAACAGGCCAAGGCGGCGGCGTTCGCCCGCAACCAGCAGGCGGCCAAGGAACGCAAGGACGCCGCGAAAGGCAAAGGGCCGAAGCCGACGCGCAAGCCGGTCGTGCCGCGCTAAACATCGCTTGAGCTGAACAGAACGCCAACCTTCGGGTTGGCGTTTTGCGTTTCTGCCGTTGGATTTATGCAGGCCGCAAGATCCATCCCCCTCACCCCAGCCCTCTCCCCCATGGGGGGCGAGGGGGAAGGGAGCAGATCTCTGTGCCTTTCAAACCTGAGTTCGACTCAATACTTTCAAGTCGGCGTATCTCGAACATCCAACGCGGTCAGTCCCCTCTCCCTCGGGGAGAGGGTTAGGGTGAGGGGCTCTTCGCAACAGATCTCCTTGCTTTTCAAAATCCGGGTTCGACTCAAGACTTTCAAGTCGGCGTATCTCTAACATTCACCTCGGTCAGTCCCCTCTCCCTCTGGGAGAGGGCTAGGGTGAGGGGCTCTTCGCAACATTTACGTGCAATGAGCCCAAACCATTTCCCCGCATCGCCCGATTTTGGTGCTGTACTGCCCTAAGCATTCCGGGAAAGCGCCCAAGCCCTCTGCATGGCATAAGTCTTGCGCGCTTTCGAATACGCTTAGGCTCGCAGGAGGCACGCCGTGTCGATTCATGTCGCATTGCATCACGTCACGCATTACCGCTACGACCGCGCTGTCGAACTCGGCCCGCAGATCGTGCGCCTGCGCCCGGCTGCCCACAGCCGCACGCGGATTTTGTCGTATGCACTGAAAGTCTCGCCCGAGCAGCATTTCATCAATTGGCAGCAAGACCCGCAGGGCAACTACCTCGCGCGCCTGGTGTTCCCCGAGAAAACCAATGAACTGCGCATCGAAGTTGATCTGCTCGCCGAAATGGCCGTGTTCAATCCATTCGATTTCTTCCTCGAACCCTACGCCGAGAAAATCCCTTTCGCCTACGCCGCCGATGAGCGCAAGGAGCTGGCGCCGTACCTCGAAACCCTGCCACTGACGCCGAAGTTCAAAGCCTATCTGGACGCCATCGACCGCACGCCGCTGCCGGCGGTGGACTTCCTCGTGGCGCTCAACCAGCGCTTGAGCGAAGACATCGGTTACCTGATTCGCATGGAACCGGGCGTGCAAACCCCGGAGCACACCCTCGAACATGCCTCCGGCTCCTGTCGGGATTCGGCGTGGCTGCTGGTGCAATTGCTGCGTAACCTCGGGTTGGCGGCGCGATTTGTCTCCGGTTATCTGATTCAACTGACGGCCGACGTGAAAAGTCTCGACGGCCCATCCGGCACTGAAGTGGATTTCACCGACCTGCACGCCTGGTGCGAGGTGTATTTGCCGGGCGCGGGCTGGATCGGCCTCGATGCGACTTCCGGGCTGTTCGCCGGCGAAGGGCATATCCCGTTGGCCTGCAGTCCCGATCCGTCCTCGGCGGCACCGATCAGTGGCCTGGTCGAGCCGTGCGAATGTGTGTTCAGCCACGAAATGTCGGTGGAGCGGATCTGGGAGGCGCCCCGCGTCACCAAGCCCTACACCGATGAGCAATGGCTGGCGATTCAGGCGCTCGGCCGGCAGATCGATGCCGACCTGCTGGCGGATGACGTGCGCCTGACCATGGGCGGCGAGCCGACCTTCGTGTCCATCGATGACCCGGATGGCGCCGAGTGGAACACCGCCGCATTGGGCGCGGACAAGCGCCGGCTCTCCGCCGAACTGTTCCAGCGCATGCGCAAACACTACGCACCGAAAGGCTTGGTGCATTTCGGTCAGGGCAAGTGGTATCCCGGCGAGCAACTGCCGCGCTGGTCGCTCAATTGCTACTGGCGCCGCGACAGCGTGCCGATCTGGCACAACGACGCTTTGATCGCCGACGAGCAACAGGATTACGGCGCCAATGGCGAATTGGCCGGGCGCTTCCTCGCCAGTGTCGCCGAGCGCCTGAAATTGCCTACGCGCTTTGTGTTTCCGGCCTACGAAGACAATTTCTACTACCTCTGGCGCGAGGGCACGTTGCCGAGCAATGTCAGCGCCGAAGATTCACGTCTTGAGGAACCTCTTGAGCGTGCACGCCTGCGCAAGGTCTTCAGTCAGGGCCTGAACAAGGTAATCGGCCAGGTGTTGCCGCTGGCGCGCACGGCCAAGGGTGATCAATGGCAGAGCGGGCGCTGGTACCTGCGTGACGAGCATTGCCGACTGGTGCCGGGGGATTCGCCGTTGGGCTATCGCCTGCCGTTGGGGTCGCAGCCGTGGGTGAAGGCCGCGGAGTATCCGTTTATTCATCCACAGGACCCGAATCAGGATTTCCCCGAGTTGCCGCAAACTGCGCTGCTCAATAGTCCAGGCGAACCGGCAGCGGCTGACGAACGCGTGCCGAAGATCGACGAATCTGCTGACTGGCTGACCCGCACCGCATTCTGCGCCGAGGCGCGGGAGGGGCGGTTGTACCTGTTCATGCCGCCGCTGGAGCGGGTCGAGGATTATCTGGAATTGGTGGCCGCCATCGAAGCGACCGCCGAAGAATTGCATTGCCCGGTGCTGCTGGAAGGCTACGAGCCACCGAGCGATCCGCGTCTGAGCAATTTCCGCATCACCCCGGATCCGGGCGTGATCGAGGTCAACGTGCAACCCTCGGCCACGTGGGACGAATTGGTCGAGCGCACCGAGTTTCTGTATGAAGAGGCGCGCCAGACCCGCCTGACCACCGAAAAATTCATGATCGACGGCCGTCACACTGGCACCGGCGGCGGCAACCATTTCGTTCTCGGTGGGGCGACACCGGCGGATTCGCCGTTCCTGCGTCGCCCCGATCTGCTGCGCAGCCTGATCAGTTACTGGCATAACCATCCGTCATTGTCGTATCTGTTCTCTGGACTGTTCATCGGCCCGACGTCTCAGGCGCCGCGTGTCGATGAGGCGCGCAATGACGCGCTGTACGAACTGGAAATTGCCTTCGCGCAGATGCCCGAACCGGGCGAGGAATGCGCGCCGTGGCTGGTCGATCGACTGCTGCGCAATTTGCTGATCGACGTCACCGGCAACACGCACCGTGCCGAGTTCTGCATCGACAAACTGTATTCGCCTGATGGCGCCACCGGGCGTCTCGGTTTGCTGGAATTGCGTGCGTTCGAAATGCCGCCCCATGCGCGCATGAGCCTGGCCCAGCAGTTGTTGCTGCGGGCACTGGTCGCACGGTTCTGGCGCGAACCTTATGCGCCGCCGAAACTGGCGCGCTGGGGCACCGAACTGCACGATCGTTTCCTGCTGCCGCACTTTATCGAGCAGGATTTTGCCGACGTCATTGTCGAACTGAACAACGCCGGTTATCCGCTGCGCGCGGAATGGTTTGCCGCGCATCTGGAATTTCGTTTTCCCAAGGTCGGCGATTACGCCGTCAACGGCATCGAACTGGAACTGCGGCAGGCGCTGGAACCGTGGCATGTGCTGGGCGAGGAGGGCGCGGCAGGCGGCACGGTGCGTTACGTCGACTCATCGCTGGAGCGCCTGCAGGTCAAGCTCAAAGGCTTGCCGCCGCAGCGTTATCTGCTGACGTGTAACGGCATCGCGGTGCCGTTGCACCCGACCGGACGCGTGGGCGAGTTCGTCGCGGGTGTGCGTTACCGAGCGTGGCAACCCGCCAACTGTTTGCAACCGACAATACCCGTGCACGCACCGCTGGTGTTCGACCTCCTCGACACCTGGATGGGGCGTTCCCTGGGCGGTTGTCAGTACCACGTTGCCCATCCGGGCGGGCGCAATTACGAGACGTTGCCGGTCAACGCCAACGAAGCGGAGAGCCGGCGGATGGCGCGATTCTTCCGCATCGGACACACGCCGGGGAAACTTCCTATACCGAATGTAGAAATCAGTGACGAGCTACCGATGACAATCGATTTACGACGTTTCTAAGGCCTACGCGACACGCGGATTTTTCGTATATCCGGGCGTCATGTGCCTGCGTTAGTCTGACCGTTCCTTGCTGTCTGCCGAGCTTTCCATGCCTGACCTGCTAGACCGCTACCCGCTTACGGCGGGCACTTATCACGAACTGCTCGACGGCAGTGGCGCGGTGCGCCCGCACTGGCGGCGGCTGTTTGATCAGTTGCAACGCAGCACCCCGGCGCAACTGATGCAGCGGCAGGCATTGCTGGCGCGGCAGATTCAGGAAAACGGTGTCACGTATAACGTCTATGCCGATCCCAAAGGCGCGGATCGGCCGTGGGAGCTGGATCTGCTGCCGCATGTGATTGCTGCGGATGAATGGCAGCAACTGTCGGCAGGTATCGCCCAGCGTGCGCGACTGCTCAATGCTGTGCTGGCTGATTTGTATGGGCCGCAACGGCTGATCAGCGAAGGCCTGTTGCCGGCAGAGCTGGTTTTCGGTCACAACAATTTTCTCTGGCCGTGTCAGCATGTCGCGCCGCCGGAAGCGTCGTTTCTGCACCTGTATGCCGTCGATCTGGCGCGCACGCCGGACGGGCGTTGGTGGGTGACCGCCGATCGCACCCAAGCCCCGTCGGGCGCCGGTTATGCCTTGGAAAACCGCACAATCGTGTCGCGCGCGTTTCCCGAGTTGTACCGGGATCTGAAGGTGCAGCATCTGGCCGGGTTCTTCCGCACATTGCAGGAAACCCTCGCGCGACAGGCGCCGTGTGACGATGACGCGCCGCTGGTGGTGCTGCTCACACCGGGGCGCTTCAACGAAAGTTATTTTGAACATCTGTATCTGGCTCGCCAGCTCGGTTATCCGCTGGTCGAGGGCGGTGATCTGACAGTGCGCGATGCCACGGTCTACCTGAAAACCCTCAGTGGCCTGCGTCGGGTGCACGCAGTCATGCGCAGGCTCGATGATGATTTTTGCGACCCGCTGGAACTGCGTACTGACTCGGCACTCGGCGTTCCCGGGTTGCTTGAGGCGGTGCGCCAAGGTCGAGTCCTGGTCGCCAATGCGCTGGGTAGCGGCGTGCTGGAGTCGCCGGGGTTGCTGGGCTTCCTGCCGAAGATCAACCAATACCTGTTTGGTGAAGAGCTGATTTTGCCCTCGATCGCGACGTGGTGGTGTGGTGAGGCGCCAGTGTTGGCCCAAGCCTTGGAAAAACTTCCCGAACTGCTGATCAAACCGGCGTTTCCTTCGCAGAGCTTCGCGCCGGTATTTGGCCGTGATCTGAGTGAAAAACAGCGTCAGGCGCTTGCCGAACGCATGCAGGCGCGTCCTTATGCCTATGTCGCGCAAGAATTGGCTCAGCTGTCCCAGGCGCCGATCTGGCAGGCGGAAAACGCTCAACTGCAACCACGGGCGATCGGTATGCGCATGTACGCCGTGGCCGGTGCTGACGATTATCGCGTGCTTCCGGGTGGTCTCACCCGGGTGGCGGCCGAGGCCGATGCCGAAGTGGTGTCGATGCAGCGTGGTGGGGCGAGCAAAGACACTTGGGTACTGGGTGATCGCCCTCCCAGCGGTGAGCAATGGAAGAGTCAGCGCAACGTTGGGGTCCATGATCTGGTGCGGCGCGATCCGTACCTGCCGTCACGGGTGGTGGAAAACCTGTTCTGGTTCGGCCGTTACTGCGAGCGCTGTGATGACAGTGCGCGGTTACTGCGCATCATGCTCGCGCGTTACGTCGACGGCGACGACCCGCAAGCGTTGCAGGCCGCTGTCGACCTCGGCGAGCGACTGACGCTGCTGCCGGACGAGGGTGAACTGCCGGAGCGTCTGCTGGCGGCACTGCTGGGTGAGGACTGGTCGTTCAGTCTGCGTTCCAACCTGCAGCGTTTGCAGTGGGCGGCCTCACAAGTGCGTGGCAAACTTTCTCGAGAAAACTGGCAGGCGCTGGTGGAGCTGCAACGCGAAGCGACGGAGCTGGACACCGATGAGCCGGATTTCGGCGAGTTGCTGGATTTTCTCAACCGGCTGGTGATGTCGCTGGCGGCGCTGTCCGGGTTTGCCCTGGACGACATGACCCGCGACGAAGGCTGGCGCTTTCTGATGATCGGCCGGCGTATCGAGCGTCTGCAATTTCTCAGCAGCAGTCTGGCGGCGTTTCTGCGTGGCGCTGGGGCGTTCGATCAGGCGGGCCTGGAGTGGTTGCTGGAACTGGGCAACAGCAGCATCACCTATCGCTCACGTTATCTGGCGGTGGCGCAATTGATTCCGGTGCTCGACCTGTTGCTGCTCGATGAGCAGAACCCGCACGCGGTGTTGTTCCAGTTGAAACTGGTGACCCGCACCTTGAAACGTTTGAACGACGATTTCGCTGCGCCAAGGGAGGCCGGACTGCCGCAATTGGTCGAGCGTCTGGCGCGCTTCGATCTGGGATGTCTGGAGAATCCATTATTCGGTGAGTCCAGTGTACGAGCCGCTCTGAATGGTCTGGCGGATCTGCTGCAAGAGATTGCCGAGGCCAGCGGGCAGGTGTCGGATCGTCTGGCCCTGCGCCATTTCGCCCATGTCGATGATGTTAGCCAGCGCACGGTGTCCGTCTGATGAATGCTCGCTACCAGATCCTCCACGACACCTGTTACCACTACGACAGCCCGGTGTCGCTGGCCCAGCAACTGGCGCACTTGTGGCCACGTGAATGCGCCTGGCAGCGCTGCACTGAACAGCAGCTGCTGATCAGCCCGGACCCGACAGCACGCCGCGATGAGCTCGACGTGTTTGGCAATCCGCTGACCCGGCTGGCCTTCGAGCGTCCTCACGATGAATTGCAGGTCAATGCCCGGCTCACCGTTGAGGTGCTGGCGCGGCCGGCGCTGGATTTCAATCAGTCACCGGCCTGGGAATTGACCCGCGATGCACTCACCTACAGCAGCCAGCCGTTGTCCGCTGAGTTGCTCGAAGCCTGTCGCTACCGGTTCCAGTCACCGTACGTGCATTTGAAAAGCCGCTTCGTCGAGTTCTCTCAGAGTTGTTTTGCGCCGGGCAGGCCGTTGCTGTTGGGCGTGCGGGACTTGATGCAGAAGATCTTCAGCGAATTCACCTTCGATGCCGAGGCGACCCAGGTGGCGACGCCGCTGGTGGAAGTGCTGGAGCGACGACGCGGGGTCTGTCAGGACTTCGCGCACTTGATGCTGGCGTGCGTGCGCTCGCGAGGGCTGGCAGCGCGCTACATCAGTGGTTATTTGCTGACGCAGCCACCACCGGGGCAGCCGCGCTTGATCGGCGCCGATGCTTCGCATGCCTGGGTGTCGGTGTTTTGCCCGGTACTGGGCTGGGTGGATTTTGATCCGACCAATAATGTGCAGCCAGCGCTGGAGCACATCACATTGGCGTGGGGGCGGGATTTTTCCGATGTGTCGCCGTTGCGCGGGGTGATTCTGGGCGGCGGCAATCATGATCCGGAAGTGCGCGTCACCGTAATGCCTCTGGATTAACGCCGATCAAACTGTAGGGGGAATTGGGTATTTCGGGGAGGGCTGTGAGGGCCAGCAGTGAAACCGCCAGCCCCGTCACAAATCCGCAGGGTCTGATTCGATCATCAAACCCGGTGGGGTTCAGGCGTCGGGCGCCTGATCTTTCGGTGTTTCGGTTGCATCAACATCATCTTCCGTTGCCACTTCACCCTCAGGGTTCAGTGCTGCTTCTTCAGCGGTTTGTTTCTTGCGCTGAAGCTTTTCCTCTTTCTTCTGTTCCTTTGCCAGGTCTCGTTGACGTTTGGCGAAGGAGTAATTGGGTTTGGCCATGGGCGATCCTCTTGGGTCGAAGGTGAGGTTGAGCGGCGCATATTCTGCCCTGTATCGGTGTCCGGGGGTTAACCGGGTTTTTGCTCGACCCATTTTGGCGTGACGGTCGGCTTCCAGTTATCCAGAGCATCGAGCAGTGCTTGCGGCGATTCGCTCACTTGCAGCATGTCACGGTGTGGCGCGCGAACGAAGCCTTCGCCGACGATATGGTCGAGAAATGCAGTGAGCTTGCTGTAGAAACCGTTCACTTCCAGCAGACCCAGCGGCTTGCCGTGGTAGCCGAGCTGGCCCCAGGTCCAGACTTCGAACAGCTCTTCCAGCGTACCCAGACCACCGGGCAGAGCAATGAACGCGTCGCTTAGCTCAGCCATCCGCGCCTTGCGCGCATGCATGCCGTCGACCACTTCCAGACGGGTCAGGCTTTTGTGGCCGATTTCCTTGTCCATCAGGCTTTGCGGGATGATGCCGATCACTTCGCCGCCGGCAGCCAGTGCCGCATCGGCAACGATGCCCATCAAACCCACGGCGCCGCCGCCATAGACCAGAGTCAGCTTACGTTCGGCCAACGCCTGGCCAAGAGCGACTGCGGCTGCGGTGTACGCCGGAGCAGTGCCGGCGTTGGCACCGCAAAATACACAAACGGATTTCAGAGACATGCCTTCCTCCTGGGTCAATCCGACACAGGGTAATGGCTGGCACGCCTTGATCCAAGGGCTAAACTTCGCGTTCCGGCGATTCAAAGGTGCCGCTGGCACCACAGGCGTAGGCGGCGAGCAAACTGCACAACAGACCGTTAAAGAACATGACAGACACTCCGTCTCAGTAGATGCGCCGATCATAGGGCCGACCGGGGAATCTGGCCGTTAGATTGTCTCGATGAGTGTCATAGCCTGAAAGTTGTATACAATTTTTGACTCAAGTCATAGGAACTTGCGAAGATTTCAGGCAGTCTTTCCACCATTCGTGTTTTTGTTAACCCTGCCTTGGAGATTCACCATGTTTTCCAAAGTTGTTGCGGTATCCCTGCTGGCGCTGGCCAGCAGCCAATTGATGGCTGCCGAGTGCAAAACCACCGTTGACTCCACCGATCAGATGTCCTTCAACACCAAGGAAATCGTGATCGACAAGAGCTGCAAGACCTTCACCGTCGAGCTGACCCACTCCGGCAACCTGCCGAAGAACGTCATGGGCCATAACCTGGTGATCAGCAAAGAAGCTGACATGCAGCCGATCGCTACCGCTGGCCTGGCCGCCGGTATCGACAAGAACTACCTGCCGGAAGGTGATGCGCGCGTTATCGCTCACACCAAGATCATCGGCGCCAAGGAAACCGACTCGGTGACTTTCGATGTGTCGAAGCTGGATGCCGCTGAAAAATACGGCTTCTTCTGCTCGTTCCCGGGCCACATCTCGATGATGAAAGGCACAATCGTCCTGAAGTAACACTGGGTTCAGGTGTCGCAAGAAACGCCGCTGCGCGATGGTCGCCAGCGGCGTTTTTGCGTCTGGCATGGATTTTATTTGAGCTACCTTTCATCCGAAAAGCGCTGTCACCTGTAATTTCTGACAGTAGACCGCTCCTCGAAGTCGGGATTACATGGGTCTTCATTCCAGACGATTGCAAAGAGGATTCACCCATGGACGACAAGCGCAAGAACTCAACCTTGGCCGACCTGAAAATCACTAAAGTGTTTTCAGGTGGGGAGGAGATTGCCAGCGGCGGAAGGACTTTCTCCTCAAGGGCCAACTTCACCGTCACCGGGCCTGCGGACTCTCGTCTTGAGCTCCTTATCGATGATGGGTCGAAATACTATGGCCAGACAAACGTGGCAGGCGACGGATTTTTCCTGATAGATAATCTGCCTGAAGGAAAACATGAATATGTGCTGTCCCATGGGGAGGACGAAACCGATCCATTTGTAATGATCTCGGTAGTAACAAAGCCCTTTATTGAAATGCTGGAAGACTCCAGCGGCGCAGAGGTAGAAAACGGAGGCCAGACTGAAGACACGGATCTGAAGATCAAGGGTTTGGCGAAGACAGGCCAGATAAGGATCTTCAACGGTGCTGCCACTGCGCCGATTGCGACGTTTACGGTGAAACCAGACCGCAGTTGGGATGGCAGTCTCACGCTTGTAACGGGGCAGGTCTATGCACTGAAAGCCAAGGCGGATGATAGAACCGAATCCGACATCTATACCGTTACCATCGGGGAAGTGTCCGAAGGCGAGGTAAAGATTACTTCGCTGAAGGATTCGGAGGGGGGCGAGATCGAAGACGGTGAGACTACCGCAGACACCACACTGACGATCGCCGGCTCGGCGAAGGACGGCGAGGTCAAATTGCTGGATGGAGATAACCCCACTCCGATTAAAACGTTTACGGCAGCGGATGGCACTTGGGGTGGCGAAATCGAGCTCACGGCGGGTAAAACCTATGTGCTGAAAGCCGAGGACGTAGACGGCGAAAAATCCGAGACCCACACCGTGACTGTCAGCGAGGCGTCCGAAGGCGAGGTAAAGATTACTTCGCTGAAGGATTCGGAAGGGGGCGAGATCGAAGACGGTGAGACTACCGCAGACACCACACTGACGATCGCCG